>WGAN01000218.1 GCA_015494805.1 Caldifarciminota bacterium | reverse complement strand
CCCTTCCCCCTTAAAATGCTTAGACATGGCCGAAAAGAGGAAACCTATAAAGGTTCTCATAGCCAAGGTCGGCCTGGACGGACACGACAGGGGAGCCAAGATCATAGTCAGGGCGTTGAGGGACGCCGGTATGGAGGTGGTCTATACGGGTTTGCACCAGACGGCGGAGAACGTGGTGAATATGGCCCTGCAGGAGGACGTGGACGCCATAGGCATCTCCATACTGTCCGGGGCCCACATGACCTACTTCCCGAAGATCCTCAAGCTGATGAGGGAGAAGGGGATGGACGACGTCCTCCTCTTCGGCGGTGGGATAATACCGGACGAGGACGCCCGGAAACTTGAGGAGATGGGGGTGGGGAAGATATTCGGTCCGGGCGCACCGCTTCAGGAGATAATAGACTACCTGAATAAGTGGTACGAGGAGAACCGCCTCAAGAAGAAGGCCTCCTGATGGGTAGGATCTTTACCGCCCTCCGCTTCCTCCTGTACGTGGGCCTCTGGGTTGTGGTCTGGTACTTTGCCCTTGACCTTCTCCTCGGTTTCGTCATGCCCGTAATCCAGCGGCGGGGGGCCACCACCACCGTTCCCAAGCTCACGGGAATGGTCGTGGAGAAGGCCAAGGCCGTGGCGAAGGAGAAGGGCCTGCGGGCGGTCATAGATACGACGGTCCCCAGCCTGAACGCCCCCGCGGGTACGGTTGTGGGTCAGGACCCCCAACCCGGTACGGTGGTGAAGCGGGGGAGGACGGTGTACCTGACCGTATCGGCCGGCGCCAAGAGCAAGACGGTGCCGGATCTGGTGGGTATGGCCCTTGAGGAGGCCATCAAGTCCCTTGAGGACGTGGGCTTTACGGTGAAGAGCGAACCGATATACACCCTTGACGAGGAACCGGGCTACGTTATGAAGATGTACCCCCCTCCCGGCTCCTCCGTACCCATAGGAAGCACCATAACCCTGTACTACAGCGAGGAGCCTCCGGACTCCCTCCTCTTCGGCCCGGACACCACCGGGGCCGACACCACGACCCCCCCTTAGAATTCCCCTCCGATGGACAGGTTCTGGAAGTGGTTTGCCCTCGTCTTCGCCCTATCCCTGATATACTTCTATCCGGGGTGGGTTCCGGGACACACCTTCGTTATGACGGACTTCCTCACCTCCTCCTACCCCTTCTGGAAGCTCGCCTCCCTCAAGTTCCCCCCTCCGGAGTGGGAGCCTTTCGTCTTCGGGGGTCTGCCCTTCTGGGGCGCCCCCCACGCCGACAGCTTCTACCCGATCAACCAGCTCCTCCGTATGCTGACGACCCCCGGCTACGCCGCTGCCCTTACCCTCTTCATCCACTCCCTCATCGGCTTCACCTTCGCGTACCTGTACCTGCGTAGGATCGGCCTGAAGGTTGAGTGGTCCGGGGCCTTGGCCACCCTGTACGCCTTCGGTCTCTTCTGGACGAGCATGGTCTACAGCGGCCACATCGCCAAGATGGTGATAGCCGCATACATACCGGGGGTGTTCTGGGCGCTTGAGGGTACCTTCACCGGTAGCCTCCTCTACGCCTCCCTCCTCGGCCTCTTCGGCGGCCTGATGATAGTGGCCCACCACGCCCAGATAGTGTATTACGTCGGCGTAATAGCCATAATCTACGCCCTAACCTACCTGATAGTTGAGCTCAAAAGGGGCAACTACAGACACGCCCTGAAGGTTCTGGGCCTGGGTTTGCTGGCGGTGGTCATAGCCCTGATGATAGGGGCGCCCTTCCTCTTCCCGCAGTACGAGTACATAACGAAGTTCTCCGTGAGGGGCGAGACGAAGAGCCTCTCCTTCTCCAAGACCTGGTCCCTTGACTGGGCGGACTTCGTCTCCGTCTTCTTCGGCCTTTACTCTGGGGCCTTTGAGACCTACTGGGGTTCCAACCCCTTCAAGATAAACACGGAGTACCTGGGGGCCGTCCTGGCCCTGATGGCCATAGTGGGCGGCCTCGTGGCCTACCGCAGGTGGAGGGGAGTCGCCCTCATTATCTCGGCCTTCCTCTTGATGACCTTTATGACGGCGAAGGTCAACATCCTCTTCCACCTCTTCCACGCCATCCTCCCCGGCCTCAAGCTCTTCCGGGCGCAGTCCATGGCGGCCATACCCCTCGGTTTTATAGCCCTCGCCCTTTCCGGCTTTGCCCTCCTCCACCTTGAGGAGAGTAAGAGGGTCCTGCCGAAGGTCCTGATAGGGGGAGCGGTCGTCGCCCTCCTCGTCCTCTTCGCCGGCTCTGGCCTCGCCCTCAAGTCCGGCCCCTTCGCCTTCAACCCCAGGGTCGACGAGGTCTTCGCCGCCACGTCGGGGGACAGGATGTTTGCCCTCATCCGCACCCTCGGTATATGGCTTCTCGTCTGGGCGGTCCTGAAGAACCCCAACGTTAAGATGACGACGGCGGCCCTCGTCCTGGCCCTCCTCGGCTACGGTGAGAGCTTCCTCCTGAAGGGTAAGTTCATAAAGCCTATAAACGAGGCGGAGCGTTTCGCCCCGGACGACATAGCTGACTACTTCCTGAAGCACCCCGGAATATACCGGGTCCTTGACTTCGGCTACCGGCCGGAGGACAACTACCTCGCCCTCTTCGGCGTCCAGTTCGTGGGTGGGCATCACGGCCAGCAGATGCAGTCCTATCAAGAGTACCTCGGATGTAAGGCCCTGATGTTTAACCCCTTCAACTGCGAGAGGCTCATAAGGCACTTCCCCATCCTTGACAGCATAAACACGAAGTATATAATCGCCCCCGTGGGGATGCGGGAGGCGGCCTTTCAGGAGGCGGAGAAGAGGAACGACCCCGTCCTCAGGGGGTTCGCCTCCTACCTGTCCAAGTACCGGGAGGTCTTCAACGACGGCAGGCTTACGATCCTCTTCAACCCCGACTACTTCCCCCGCTTCTACGCCCAGTGCGGAGACTCCGTCGTACCGGCGAAGGTAAGGGAGTACGACTACGTAAACGGCCGATACCGGGCGGAGATAGAGGTCCCGCAGAGGTGCGAGTTCGTCCTGACGGAGAACTGGTATCCCCACTGGCACGCGTACGTGGACGGTAAGCCCGTCAGGGTGAAACGCTACAAGGGGACCTTTATGTCCTTCCCTATCCCCGCCGGCAGGCACGAGGTACTCTTCCGGTACTCCAGCCCGATTGAGAGGCTCTCTCTCACCCTCTACGCCCTCGGCTTCGCCCTCGTGATCGCCCTCTCCGGTGCCAGCGTACTGGTCGGACGGCGTCGCAGATGAACCAGCTGGCCTTCGCCTTCTTCGGCCTGTTCTTTTTGAGCATCTTCCTCTACCTCCTCTACCCGGAGAGGATACGGCTCTGGACCCTCCTCGGCCTCTCCTCCTTCACCGCCGGCCTGATGGGGGCCTTCAAGTACCCGGACAGGTACATCCTCATCTCCTTCGCCGTCGCCCTCGTCGGTGGGGCGTTGGGATGGCTCCTTTTTATGCGAAGGGACAGGGATGATAAAGGGAGTAGCCGTAAAGAGGCTTAGGGTCATACCGGACGATAGGGGTAGGCTGGCGGAGATACTGCGGATAGACGACGAGATCTACGAGGGCTTCGGTCAGGTGTACTTCACGACGGCCTACCCCGGCGTGGTGAAGGCCTGGCACGCCCACCGCCTCCAGACTGACTTCATAACCTGCGTCCACGGGATGATAAAGCTCGTCCTCTACGACGACCGCGAGGGCAGCCCGACCCGCGGGGAGATAAACGAGTTCTACGTCGGCATCCACAACCCCATTCTCGTCAAGATCCCGCCCCTCGTCTGGCACGGTTTCAAGAACGTCGGGGAGTACGAGGCCATAGTCATAAACGTCATAACCCGGCCCTACGACCACGCCAACCCGGACGAGTTGAGGCGCCCGGCTCATGGCGATATACCCTACGACTGGAGCCGAAAGGACAGGTGAGCCGGATACACTGGCCGGACGAGGACATCCCCCTGAAGGAACCCGTAGAGTTGGAGATCGGCTTCGGTAGGGGGGACTTCCTTAAACGTATAGCCACCCTCAACCCCCACATCACCTACGTAGGGGTAGATAGGTCTTGGGGTTCCGTCAAGCGGGCCTACAAGAGGCTCAAGGACCTGAAGAACGTCCATCTCGTCTGGGGGGACGTCTGGCCCTTCCTTATGTTCGGCGCGAGGGGGGTTAAGTTTCACCGGGTGTTCTCCCTCTTCCCCGACCCCTGGCCCAAGAGAAAACACAGGGAGAGGAGGATGTTCAGTCCCGACTTCTGGAGGTTGTTGGCCGTACGGACCAAAGAGGACGCCCACGTCAGTGTAGTTTCGGACGAGATGTTCTTCGTAAGGTGGGCGTACGACAACGCCCTATCTACGGGGTGCTGGTGGGGGTACGTATCGGAGACCAACCGCAGGTTCGGGACTAAGTACGAAGAGAAATGGCTCAAGGAGGGCAAGAGGGTACATCAGGCCGTACTTATAAAGGACGGGGAGTGCGACTTTAGAATCCCCGAAACTACCTTGAGGATCCCGAAGTTGAAGTCCGTACGGATGGAGTTGAAGCCCGGAGACTACCCCCTCGGAGGGGGAGCCTACCTGTCCGTGAAGGAGGTGGTGGTCAGTCGGGAGGGGGACCGGATGCTCATAAGGGCGGTGGTATCGGAGGGACCCCTACTCCACAAGGTCTGGTTCGTCCTCTACCGTAAAGGGGCAACCTGGTACCTGAAACCCTCCGACTTCAGCCGCTACTTCCCAACCGAGGGCCTCCAGAGGGCGTTGGACCTCCTATCCTCAATTCTCGGCGGTTAGTCCCCGCAGACCTCCTCGGAGCATATCCGGTAGGCCGGCACACCCGTTATGTACTCACCAAGTATGAGGGTATGCACCTCGTAGGTCCCCTCGTAGGTCTCAACCGCCTCCATATTGGCCATATGCCGCATAGCGTGGTACTCGGCGGTTATGCCGTTGGCCCCCAATATCCCCCTCGCCTTCTCGGCCATCCTCTTGGCCGTCCGTACGGCCTCCCTCTTGGCCAGGGAGACGTGGCGGAAGTTGGCCCTGCCGGAGTCCATTAGGTCGGCGAGCCTATACACCATCAGCTGGATCTTGGTCAGGTCGGCCAGCATATCGGCGAGTTTCTCCTGGGTTATCTGGTAGTGGGTGAGGGGCCTTCCGAAGACGATCCTCTCCTTGGCGTAATTCACCGCCTCCTCCAGGACGGCCATACCTACGCCTACGGCTCCCCAGGCTATGCCGTACCTCGCCTGCGTCAGGCACATCAGGGGGGCCTTGAGGCCCCTCGCCTTGGGTAGGACGTTCTCCTCCGGTACGAAGACGTCCTCAAATATCAGCTCGGAGGTAACGGAGGCCCGGAGGGAGATCTTGGTCTTTATATCCTGCGTGCTGAAGCCCTTGAAGTCCCTCTCCACTATGAAGCCCCTAATTATGCCCTCGTCGTCCTTCGCCCATACTATGGCAATATCCGCTATGGAGCCGTTGGTTATCCACATCTTGGTACCGTTGAGGATGTAGCCGCCCTGCACCTTTCTGGCCCTCGTCTTCATGGAGCCGGGGTCGGAGCCGGCGTCCGGTTCCGTCAGGCCGTAGCACCCCACGAGTTCCCCGGTCGCCAGTTTGGGGAGGTACTTCCGCTTCTGCTCCTCGCTCCCGAAGGTCAGGATGGGGTACATGACCAAAGAGTTCTGGACGGAGACGAAGCTCCTTATACCCGAATCCCCGTACTCCAGTTCCCTCGCCACGATTCCGTAGACCCTCTTGCTAAGGCCGAGGCCCCCGTACTTCTCCGGGGTGGTTATGCCGAGCAGCCCCATCTCCCCGAAGGCCCTTATCAGGTGGGTGGGGAACTCCCCCTTGAGCCACCACTCCCCTATGTGGGGGAGGATCTCCTTCCGCACAAACTCCCTTACGGCGTCCCGTATCTGCCTCTCCTCCGGCGTTAGTTCCTCGTCCAGAAGGTAAAAGTCGTACATAGGCGGCTATTATACCGGTGGCTCCCTATCCCAAGGCTAACACCTGTGGGTATTCGTCGGACGGAGCGCCTCCGGAGGTTATCCGGTTGAGGAAAGGATGAGGGGGCCGATAGGTGAGGAACGTAAAATTCTATACATAAATATAACGAAATTTTGAAGGACATTGTATCATTCCCATCTTACGGAAGTCAAAATCAGGAGCAATATTGGATCGGAACCGGTGAAGGTTCCGGTGTCTCCGTTTGAATCGTCCTCTTAAAATCGTCCTCTTAAAGTTAAGATGGCAGTTTTATGAAGTTCTGGTGCTAATTTTTCCAGTTTTTGAGAGGGTATTGGATCACTTCAAGTAATGGTGGGTCTATATAGCAGATCTACTATTTTCTTCAGTTTCGCTTCACACTTCCCGAAGCCCGGTTTCGATCTCTCAAAGGCATAGTATGTCGTTCAAAACTCGGGCATCTGGTGAATGGTATTGAGCCGATAGAGGATCCCTACCCGTTGTCTGGGGTTCCGTTCGGCTTTTGACGGAGGACGAACGTCCTTTCAAAATCTGAAACTTATCCTTCAGAAAATCGCTAATCCCTATTTAGGAAACTTAAAGAGTTACTTTCATAAGCTGAAAGCCCACCTTTAAAATTCCACTGTCCTGTTTGATAGGGCTGCGGAACGATATTCACCCCATCAGCGTGATACCCCGTGAATGGTGCGATGGCTTCCTCTTTTAGGCAAACTTTTTCATAACCGCCCTACAGACCGCGGACGGCTCTCTGGACGCCCTTTTGGGTCCGTTTGAACGGAATTTCAATTCGGGCTGTCCTCGGAGGGTGGCCCCGCCGTACAATTCTCGGCTAAAGGAGGAAAAGTATGGCCATTACAGTAGGTCTCCTGAAAGAGACACAAGAAAACGAGCGGAGGGTGGCCCTCGTTCCCCTTGAGGTGAAGAAGCTGGTAAAGAAAGGGTTCAACGTAATGGTGGAGAGGGGAGCGGGTGAGGGTGCCTATATAAGCGATAAGGAGTACGAAGAGGCAGGAGCCACCCTCTCGGACCGTAAGGAGGTGCTTTCCAAGGCGGATGTGGTGGTTAAGGTGCAGCCGCCCGACGAGGGCGACATCCCCGCCCTTCGCGAAGGCTCCGTTCTCGTAGGCCTGATGTTCTGGTGGAAGAACAAGGACAAGATAAAGGCCCTCGCCGGACGTAAGGCCACCGTCATAGCCCTTGAGAGGGTACCCCGTACGACCAAGGCGCAGTTCGTGGATGTCCTCTCCTCACAGGCGACCATAGCCGGGTACAAGGTGGCCCTTCTGGCCGCAGATCTGGCCCCCCGCCTCTTCCCCATGATGACCACGGCCGCCGGGACCCTCAAGCCCGCCCGCGTGTTGGTTATCGGTGTGGGGGTGGCCGGTCTTCAGGCCCTCGCCACGGCCAAGCGTCTTGGCGCCCGCATATACGCCTACGATATCCGTCCCGCCGCTAAGAAGGACGCCGAGAGCGTGGGGGCGAAGTTCCTTGAGTCTCCCGTGTGGGCGGAGGGTGAAGGTGGGTACGCCCGTGAGCTGACGGAGGAGGAGAAGAAGATTCAGAGAGAGTTCCTCGCCCAGAACATAGGGGACTCCGACGTCGTCATTACCACGGCCGCCGTACCCGGACGCCCCGCCCCGAAGATCATCTTCAAGGACATGGTGGAGAGGATGAAGCCCGGCTCCGTCATCGTGGACCTCGGTGCGGAGAACGGTGGGAACTGCGAGCTGACCAAAGCGGGGGAGACGGTCGTACATAACGGCGTAATCATCCACGGCCCTGTAAACGTCCCCTCCATGATGCCCATCCCCGCCAGTCAGATGTTCTCCCGGAACATCTACAACCTCCTGGAGATGCTGGTGGACAAGGAGGGCAACCTCCAGATAAACCCGGAGGACCCCATAGTCGGTCCGATGCTCGCGGTCCTGAATGGCGAAATAAAGGTGGAGGTATAAGATGCCTGAAGTCTGGGTAGCACTTTACATCTTCATGCTTGCGGCCTTCACGGGGTTTGAGATAATATCCCGTGTGCCGGTGATCCTGCACACCCCGCTGATGTCGGGGACCAACTTCATCCACGGCATAGTCTTAGTGGGGGCGATGTACGTCCTTATGAGGGCTACCACCCCCTTAGAGCTGGCCGTGGGGACCTTCGGGGTCTTCCTCGGAGCGCTCAACGTGGTCGGTGGGTACGTCGTGACGGACCGCATGCTCGCTATGTTTGAGGAGAAGAAGAAGAGGAGGAAGGAGTGATGCTCTGGAGCCTCCTATCTTCCGAGGTGGCAAATCAGAACCCCGTCCTCCTTCACGGGACGACGGCGGCTTACTTCATCGCCATCCTGCTCTTCATCCTCGGTATAAAGATGATGTCCTCCCCCGCCACCGCCCGTAAGGGCATCCACTGGGCGGGCCTCGGCATGCTCCTCGCCGTTATAACCGCCTTCGTACACATCTACTTCCTCGGCAGCAACGACCCCCAGCTCTTCCTGAAGCTCGGCCTGATGGTCCTGATGATCCTCATCGGTACGGCCATAGGCTGGTACTCCTCCCTGAAGGTACCCATGACGGACATGCCCCAGATGGTGGCCCTCTTCAACGGTATGGGTGGAGGCGCCGCCGCCGTTATCGGGTACCTTGACCTCCTCCACGGCCACGGCCCGGTCTCGCTTAAGGTCCTGGCGGCCGCCGCCGTCATCATAGGTGCCACGTCCTTCAGCGGCTCCATCGGGGCCTTCCTCAAGCTCCAGAGGTGGATAAGCAGCCGCCCCATAACCTACCCCGGCCAGCAGCTGGTGAACGCCCTCCTCTTCCTCGGTTCCCTCGTCCTCGGCTACCTCTCCGTAGTCAACCCCACCGCCCTGAACGTCAACCTCTTCATCCTCCTGCCGTTGCTCCTCGGTATCCTGATGACCCTGCCCATAGGTGGGGCGGACATGCCCGTGGTTATCTCCCTGTTCAACGCCTTAACCGGTCTGGCCGTCGCCTTTGACGGTTTCGCCCTCCAGAACTACACCCTCATCATAAGCGGTACCATCGTGGGAGCCTCCGGTACCCTCCTGACCATCCTGATGGCCCGCGCTATGAACCGCTCCCTCTTCAACATACTCTTCGGAGCCTTCGGTAAGGTCCAGAAGGGCGGCGAGGAGGAGGAGAAGGTAATGAAGGAGATGAGCATAGACGACGCCGCCTCCATACTGGCCTTCGCCGACAAGGTCATAATCGTACCCGGTTTCGGTATGGCCGCCGCCCAGGCCCAGCACAAGGTGAAGGAGCTGATGGAGGAGCTGGAGAAGAGGGGGGTTGAGGTTAAGTTCGCCATCCACCCCGTCGCCGGAAGGATGCCGGGCCACATGAACGTGCTTCTGGCCGAGGCCGACATACCCTACGACAAGCTCTACGACCTTGAGGACATAAACCCGGAGTTTGAGACGGCGGACGTTGCCCTCATCATCGGGGCCAACGACGTCGTGAACCCGTCGGCCGAGTGGGATCCCAACAGCCCCATCTACGGGATGCCCATCCTCCAGGCCTACAAGGCCAAGAACGTCTTCGTCATCAAGCGTGGGCGTGGGCGTGGCTTCGCTGGGATAGACAACCCGCTCTTCTACCTTGACAAGACCTACATGCTCTTCGGGGACGCCCAGAAGGTCGTGAGCGACCTCGTCCAGGCCCTGAAGAAGCTGTGAGGGGAACTTTGAAAGGTTAAGGGGGGCCGGAAGGCCCCCTTTTTTCGTTATTGGGATGCAACCTCCGAGGGGCCATCAGGGTGAAACTCCCTACATCACCGGTGCCAAAATTTGAATCCGGATTACTGATTCCCATAAATGCGATTACTAAATCTTTGAAGTTCAATTCCGGTTTTTGGAAGGTACCTACGGTGGATCTGGGTCAACGTTGATGTAAAATTTCCTGTATCGTGTGCTAAGGGTAGGTCGTATCACTTGACGCCGTTCAAAATTCGTTAATGGAGAATGCAAGGATCTTAAAGTGCTATTTGCAGTTTATTGAAAGGTAAGTTTCGGTTTCTTAAAGCCTCGCTTTAAGTTTTTGAAGATGCGGATGGAGCAATGTCCCATCGTATCCCCCTATCAGCGTAATACCCTTTCAGGTTCCAGAGAACGGATATGTTGCAGACCCGAACTCTTCAATTGCACCCCATCGGAATCCGGATGATGGCTACAACCTCGCCTCACAGCCCGAAGACCTCCCTCCATGTGGAGATGGTTAGAAGCTCAAAGGCCTGAAGGTACTTGAATCCCTTCCCCTCCACCATGTCCCCGACCACCTCGGCGATGGTTTCTATCGGTAGGAGCTCCCGGAGGAGAGGATCCCTAAGGACGGAGGGCAGGAGGGACCTTAGCGGTCCGGAGAGCCACCCCTTTACGGGGGCGCCGAAACCGGCTTTTTTCCTCTGCAGTATGGGAGGTGGGAGTATTCCCTTAAGGCTCCTCTTGAGTATCCTCTTACCCTCCCTAACGCTCACCTTCTCCCTCGTCGGCGTCCGCAGGGATAGGGCCAGAAGGGCGTTGGACAGGAAGGGTACCCTCACCTCCAGACCGTGGGCCATAGAGGTCTTGTCGGTGTAGAGGAGGTTGTGTTCCGGCAGGAAGTAGAGGATGTCAAAGAGCATAGCCGACGCCAGCTCGTCCTCCAAGCGGGGGAACCTCATTAACATCTCCCCGTAGACTTCCGGGAGGTCGTAGTACCCCATCCACCGTAGGTACCGAAGCGGGAAGGGTAGGGAGGCGGCCTCCTTGAACTTCCTTATGTCTCTGGCCAACCTACCCAGCCTACCGGACGAGAAGGGAGGCTCCGGCAGGAAACGTAGGAACGGTAACATCTTGGACAGTAGGAGCGCCCTGTACCTCGGATAACCTCCCCACAGCTCGTCCCCTCCGGTGCCGGCGAGGGCCACCTTCAGGCCCTCCTTCCTCGCCCCCTCCGATAGCAGGAAGTTGGAGATGGCGGCCCCGTCCCCTATAGGTTCCTCAAGGTGCCACACCACCCTTCGGAAGGTCTCCGGACGGAAGGCCACCTCTATCGGTACCAGGTCGTGGCCGTACCTCTCCGCGACCATACGGGCGTACTCCTCTTCGGGGGAGAAGATCTCCGTCCTCATATCCTCCCGTCTGAAGCGGAGGGTGAAGGCCCTCAACCTATCTGGGACGAGGGCGGCTATGGCCGAGGAGTCTATACCACCGCTCAAGAACAGCCCCACCTCCACGTCCGCCACCATCTGGGCCTCAACGCTCCTCCTAAGGGTATCCAAGACCTCGGATGGGGAGACCCCATCCTCCACTTCGTAAGTTGGCGTATAGTACGGAAAGACCCTCACCTCCCCATCCTCCCATACGAGGACGTGGCCGGGGGGGAGTTTGTGGATACCCTCAAAGGCCGTTTCGGGATAGGGTGTCCAAAGGAAGGTGAGGTGAAAGCGGAGGGAGTGCAGGTTGGGGCGTTTATCCACCCAAGGTAGGTTCAAAAGGGCCTTTACCTCCGAGGAAAAGGCCAACCGTCTTCCCTTTCGCGTCCAGTACAGCGGCTTTACGCCGAACCTATCGCGGGCGAGGATGAGCCTCCGTCCATCCCAGTATCCGAAGGCAAACATTCCGTCAAGCTTGGGAATACCGCCTTCTCCGTGCCTACTAAGGAGACGAAACAGGACCTCCGTATCCGATCTGCTTACGAACCTCTCCCCTTCCCTCTCTAACTCCTCCCTCAACTCCCTGAAGTTGTATATCTCACCGTTGTAAGTCAGGGCCTTATCCCCCTCGGCCCAAGGCTGCTTTCCCCCCTCTATGTCTATTATAGCCAGACGGCAGTGGCCGAACACCGCCCCTGGCCCGCGCCATACGTCGGAGTCGTCCGGTCCACGGTGTGAGAGTAGGTTTAGGGGTGCTTCCCCGCCGTCCTCCCCTACCTCACCGAATATGCCGCACATCCTATCCCCTTATGGTGGCTATTATACCCATAAGCGTTGAGGCGAGGGTCCAGAAGAAGATGCTAACCGAGGACGGCGCTCCCCCTATGAAGAAGGCGTCCCCAAGGAGGAAGGAGACGATGACGACGGAACCTATGGCCCACTTCTTCGCTATCTCGCTCCCCCAGAGGAGGAAGAGGTTGTATATCACGATAAAGACCATCCCAACGTCAAGAAGGATAAAGATGGAGTAGGGCGAGAAGGCGAAGAGCATCGGGACGACGTTGGGGATCAGGGTGGCGATGGCGGAAAAGAGGATGGTCAGTAGTAAAACTATCGCCGCACGCCTCGCGTTGAGCCTGTAGCCGAGGGACTGGAAGTGTATTATATACCGCACGTTTGCCAGAAAGAAGAAAAAGCGGGCTAAGACGTAGGTTAGCATACCAGCCAGCCCCAAGGTTACGGTGTTATTCACGCGGGTCAGAGCGAAACCTATCCCTTGAAAGAGGAAGGCCACCGCCATAGTCAGGTAGAACTGCCCCCTCACGTTGTCCAGACCGAGTTCGTACAGGGCTTTGTACAGCCACAGAGCGGTCACCAGGAAGAGGAGTAGGGAGAGGACTACGGGAACCGTAGGGGGAGAGCGGTACCAGAAGACGGCTACGGCCATAGCCATAAGTACCAACAGGGCAGCACCTAACCTTTGAATCATAGTCATTATTTTAAAGGTGCCAAAAGCACCATCGTGCGTTCGGTGTATCGTTAGACCTTACAATTCATAAATTGACGCCCAACCCGCACCGGCAACGTAAAGCACTGTGGAATCTCCGATTTTGGGGAAGTTTGTTATACAAAAATTAAAATTTTCTACAATAGTTTCTGCAATAGTTCGTGATTTAATTTATTACAAATTTTACAAAAATTCCAGTATAACTGTAAAATTATTGAACAAAGAAATATTTCCCATCCTCTTCGTTTCATCTCAAGATGTCAAATCCTCAAACTACGGAGCGATGCGGAACCGTAGGACCGCCGGGGTAGGGTTGTCAGTTGGGGGTAGGCACCCGTATAATACTCTGACTATGTTAGGCTTATCGTTGCTCGTTATAGGCTACGGTCCTTCCGACTTCACCCTTCAGGGGGGACGGAGGACCATAAACGCACTCGGCCCCAACTACTACAACGGGGCCTACCAGGGCGACTTCGGTATCGTCTTCAACTTCTTCAGTATTAACGGCCTCTTCAACTCCAACGTCACCTACGAGGACATCTCGTCCGGGAACCAGCAGTACCAGGACGGCAACTACTCCCTAAGGGACAGGTTCGGTCTCGGTATAGGCTTCAAGTACCTGGAGCTGGCCGTAGGCGGCTCCTACTTCTTTGAGGCGTGGGACAAGGTGGCATACACCGGAAGGAAGTACGCCGACAACATCCACTCCCACGGCCCCGGAGACGCCTACGCCGGCGGTAAGATAATGCTCCCCTTCCACGGCGAGAAGATGTCCGTGAGCGTAGGAGGGTCCTTCGTATATACCTTCCCCCGCCTCTTTGACATCCAGATAGCCCACGAGAGGGACACCACCCGCGACAACTACGTCTCCGACTCCAGAGGTTGGTACCAGAAGGGCGGTCTCTTCCGTACCTTCACTTACGGAGGGCCGAGCTGGGACGCCCGCTTCCTCTTCACCTTCCTGCCTCACAACAAGTACATAGAGCTTAACATAAACGTAGGGTACTCTCCACGCAACCCCAACGATAGCTTGGACGACGTCGTCCTGATGGGTTCCTCCCTCCTCTTCCACCTCCAGTCCTTCCACCCCTTCTTTGAGGTGATGCTTGAGGATTGGAAGAAGGGCCACGATAAGTACGGCGACGCCCCCCTCTACCTCACTGGCGGCTTCAACATAGAGACCGGCACCGGCATAATCTGGTCCTTCGGCATAGAAAAGCTCCTGTGGTACGACGGCTCTACGATAAGGGCGGAAAGGCAGGGCGCTCCGGAGTTGGACAAGTACATCAAGTACGATCCCGATGCCCCGGCGGATCACAACATGAACGAAATGACCCTACCGAAGTGGTGGTTCGTAACTTGGAACCCGCAGCTCGGAGCCTGGCTCGCCCTAAGCTACACCTTCGTACCTCCCTACGAGAAGAAGCCCAAGAAGGAGAAGCCCAAGGTCAAGCCCACCTACATAGCCGGTGTGGTGATGGACGCCCGTACCCAGAAGATGATAGGCGGGGCCAAGGTCATACTGAAGGAGAAGGACTTATCCGTGATAACCGGCGACGACGGGGCCTACAAGTTTGAGAACCTTGAGCCTGGGTCCTACACGGTGATGGTGCAGGCCCAGGGGTACGCCCCCCAGAGCGCCGTCGTACATCTTGAGGCCGGAAAGCCCGCCATAAAGAACTTTGAGCTGAACCCCGCCAAGACCTACGCCATCATCGGCGTAGTCTACGACAAGGAGAGCAACACCCCCATAGGCGGGGCCAAGGTCCTGATAAAGGAGACCGGGGACTCCGTCATCACCCAGGACGATGGGGCCTACAGGTTCTCTAACGTCCTCCCCGGTACCTACACCCTCATTTTCACCGCCCCCGGATACAGGGGCTATACGGCCGTGGTCGCCGTTGAGGGCGGTACGGTCACCAAGGACGCCTACCTCGCCAAGGCGGAGCAGCCCAAGAAGGTCCAGAAGGTTGAGAAGCCTAAGATGGGCTCCATAACGGGCGTCATAACCGACGCCAAGACGGGCGCTCCCCTCTCCGGCGTCCAGATAATCCTCAAGGAGAAGAACCAGACCTACACTACGGACCAGACGGGGGCCTTCCGGTTTGACAGCCTGCCCGAAGGCACCTACACCGTCTCCTTCAACAAGGCTGGCTACGTCCCCCGTACGGAGATCGTAAACGTCAAGGCCGGCTCCCCCACCGTCTTCAACGTATCCCTCGCCCCCGTTGAGAAGAACGTCGGCGCCCTCTTGGGCAAGGTCATAGACAAGGAGACCGGCAACCCCATAGCCGGGGCCGTGGTCTCGGTTGAGGGGGTAGGCTCCGCCCAGACGGACCAGAGCGGTCTCTACCGCCTTGAGAACATACCCGTAGGGGCCAAGACCGTCAAGGTGGCCGCCCCCGGATACAAGGAGACCGCCGAGGTTATCAAGATAGCCAAGGGCGACAACGTCAGGAACTTCTCCCTTGAGCCTATGGTCGTCAAGGGCTCCCTCCTCATAACCGTTATAGACAAGGACAGCAAGAAACCTATAAGCGGGGCCACCATCACCTTCCTACAGGGGAACGTCGGTCCCTTCACCACCGACGCCAGCGGCACCGTAACAGTTAAGGACCTCCCCACCGGCACCTACACCGTAAAGGTCACGGCCGGCAAGTACGCCCCCCAGCAGAAGGTCGTCGTAGTTGAGAAGGGTCGTACCAAGGAGGTGACCTTTGAGCTGGTGAAGAAGGGTACCGAGATAACCTTCCGGAACATCTACTTTGACCTCAACAAGGCTACCCTCCGCCCTGACGCCGAGCCGGCCCTGAAGCAGATATGCCAGTTCCTCAAGGAGAACCCCACCGTCGTCATAGAAATCCAAGGGCATACGGACGAGCGCGGCCCCGCCGACTACAACCTCCGTCTATCCCAGGCCAGGGCGGAGGCCGTCCGCCAGTGGCTTATAGAGAACGGCTGCGCCACCCCCGATCGCCTCGTCGCGAGGGGGTACGGCGAGAGCAGGCCCGTGATAAAGAACGCCAAGACGGAGGCCGAGCATCAGCTCAACCGTCGCGTCGTCATAAAGGTCATCGGGGAGAAGAAGTAGAGGGAACTCCCCGACGATGGGCGGGGGCCGAAGGCCCCCGCCTTTTTATTGTGTGCCACCGTAAAATATTTGGTCTATGCTGTGGATAGTCCTTGCACAGAACGGAGATGCCGACTTCGGCATCGTTGAGGAGGTGCGCGGGAAGCGAGCCAAGTTCTACAACCTTGAGGGTGTTATGGGGGTGTGGTGGGGAAAGGAGAGGCAGTACTATAGGGGGGATCTGGCCTTCCAGATGCAGTACGATGAGGGTTTCTACGGGAGGTTCTCCCTCGTATCCTTCAACGAGTATCCCCCACTGTGGTCGGTGGGAGTGAAGGAGCTGTACGTTGAGAAGGTCTTTGACAACGGCTTTGACGTAAAGTTCGGCCTTGGGGCCATATACTGGGAGAACGGCCTCCTCTTCGGCGACTACATCGGCGGGAACCCCTTCCTTGACGTCTTCTTCGGCAAGTCCGTATGGGTAGACCTCTTGGCCTATAGGGTCGACAGGAACCTCGGAGCCGGGGTAAGGGGGGCCGTAGACTTGGGGAACTTCGGATTCACCGTTTACGGCGTCTATAATACCTACGACACCCTCCGTACGGGGTACATCGGTATCTCCACGGGCGTGGACGTACCCTTCCTCACCTTCTCCTTAGAGGCTACGGGGGAAAAGGACAGCACCGACTACGAGGGAGCATACATCCTGTACGCCTTCCTCCGCCCCGGAATGTGGTTCGCAGGCCTTATGTCCTACTCCTTCACGGAAGGATTTGATCGTATAGTCGCCCAAGGCCTGGATCTGGACCCCGACCGCTCCCCCTTCTTTGGCGTCTCCACCCCCCTGACCTACGATATGCCCGGCATCCCGTGGACCAACCCCCAGAACACCTCCGCCGAGGTCCTACGCTTTGGCTTCAACTACTCCCTGAACGAGGACTGGACGGTCGTCCCAATGTTTGACCTTGGGACCTACCAGTCGGTCGCTATGGACATAAAGCACAACTCCCTCATGGCCGACTTCCACCTCCGCCTCAACTGGACGGACACCTACTACGTGGGCTTTTCGGCCGGCACCATCCTAACCGATAGTATCCCCAACTGGGGCTTTGCCCTCTACTCCGTCAAGACCTTCAGCTTTTGATGACCTTCGGGGAGATAAGGGAGTTCGACTTCTCCCCCTTTTACGTAAGGCTTCGGGGTAGGAGGGTTCCCCTTCCCCTCTCCGCCGTGAGGACGGTTATGATGTCGGGGCGTATAGACGCCACCCCCTACCCCTGTACCCTCCTGCGGGCCTTGCCGGAGGGGTACGTCCCCCTCCCCTACGGGGTCTCCCTCGGTGGTGAGGCTCTGGATCTGGTCCTGGTCTCCTCCAGGCCCATCGTGGAGATCCGCACCCTCGGTATCGTAAAGGGGTACGAGAACGTACTCCACTCCCTTGAGGGCGTCCTCACCGCCAAGTTTGGCCTCAACTTGAGCGAGGTTCGGATAGAGGTCTTCTCCACCATCTCTCCCGATGTGGATGCGCACATCCTGTACGGCGACACCGTCTTGAGGGGGGACTACGGGCCTTTTACCCATACCTACAACCTAGCGGCTGCATACAGTGAGGTTAAGGGGAAGCCCTTGAGTCTGGCCGTATGGGTGGTGAGGGAGGAGTTGGCAGAGGAAGTTGAGACGAGGGTGGGGAACTCCCTCGCTTGGTGGCTCCTCCACAGGGAGGAGATGCTCCTAAGGTACTCCGAGGAGCGGAAGGTACCCCTGGACGTCCTGAAGCGGCACGCGAAGGCCCTAATTTTTCGTACGGACGGATTACCACCGTAGAATCCGCCCTTATGCCCAAAGCGTTGGTAGTGGGTAATGCGGGTTTCATAGGGACGCACCTGACGGGTTATCTCCTTGACCTCGGTTGGGAGGTGGTGGGTGCGGACAACTTTTCAACCGGGAAGAGGGAGAACGTGGAGAGGTACCTTCACCATCCAAAATTCACATTTTACGAGATGGACATAACGGAGGAGGTGCCGAAGGGAGATTACGATTACATAATCAACCTCGCCTCCCCGGCCAGCCCCAAGAAGTACCTCTCCCTACCCATAGACACGATGCTAGTCAACTCCATCGGCGTCAAGAACCTCCTGGATCTGGCGAAGGAGACCGGGGCGACCTTCCTCCTCGCCTCAACGTCCGAGGTCTACGGCGACCCCCTCGTCCATCCCCAGCCGGAGGACTACTGGGGCAACGTGAATCCCATAGGGCCGAGGAGCGTCTACGACGAGGGGAAGAGGTTCGCCGAGGCCATAACGATGGCATACTACAGGTACGAGAAGGTGCCGGTCAGGATAGCGAGGATCTTCAACACCTACGGCCCCTTTATGGACGTAGCAGACGGCAGGATAATCCCCAACTTCGCCTATCAGGCCCTGACGGGGAGGCCATTGACCATATACGGGGACGGGAGCCAGACCCGGAGCTTCTGCTACGTCT
>WGAN01000217.1 GCA_015494805.1 Caldifarciminota bacterium | reverse complement strand
TCTCCGGAGCCTCCGCCCTCGTCGGGAACGACAGCGCCGCCGTGCATATCGCCTACGCCCTCGGGGTCAGGGCCGTGGTGATAATGGGACCCACGACATCAGCCTTCGGCTTCGTACCGAGGGACCCGTCCGTCCGGGTGGTGGAGAGGCCGCTGAAGTGTCGCCCCTGCTCCACGAACGGCTCCGGCCGGTGCATGGTAGGGGGGAGGCCCTGTATGGATGTAGGGGTGGAGGAGGTTTTAGAGGGACTTCAGTTTCTCCTTAAGTTTCGGTAGCACCTCGTCTATGAGGGAGGGGCCGTAGTGGGCGAGGGAATCCCCCTCTAGGACGACCACCCTGACGTCTCCCAACCTCCGTCTTACCTCCCTCACGATGTCCTCCTCCCTGTACCTCCTGCCCGGTTTCATCTCGTATATCACGACGTCAAACCCGTAGCCGACGGTCTCGGAGTCGTTGGGCTGGAAGTAAGGCTCGCGGCGGTGGGCGTATATGAGCTCCACGCCCAAGAGGTGGAGGGCGTCGGTTATGTAGGACGGGCCACCTACCGTTATGGGACCTCCGAGGTCTATCTCGTAGTAGGCTCTTAGAGATAGAGGCCTCTCAATTAGGGAGTTGAGGACTCCGAGGAGGTGCCTGTTCAGTGCCTCCGCCCCCTCAAGGGAATCCGTGAGGAGTCCCACCCTCCGTACGTTCTCAAGGATGCCGAAAACGGAGTTGGGTAGGGGTACGACGGCGACCGGTATCCCCCTCTCCGCAGCCTCCTCCGCTACCTTCCTCTGGGCGCCCGTCGTCAGGAGGACGAGGTCGGGCTGCAGGGCCTCCAACCTGTCCCACAGCACCTTGAGGTAGGACCCTACGCGGGGGAGGTTCAGGTTCCGGGGGCGGTTGCAGTACAGACTTACGCCTACCACCCTGTCCCCTGCCCCTATCCGGAAGAGGGTATCCGTTACGTTGGGGGCGAGGGATACGATACGCTCCGGCCTGTCGGGAACGGAGACGTACCTACCGAGGAAGTCGGAGAAGTACCGCATTCCGTAAATTGTAAGGGGGCTACCATACAGTTTAAAATGCGGTCAGGCAACAGGAGACAACTCCAAAGAAGGAAGGGGGGCGAAAGGCCCCCCCTTCCCTCACAGCTCGCCCTTGTATATCTTCCTCAAGACGTACGGTAGGATGCCGCCGTGCCTGTAGTACTCCACCTCAACGGGAGAGTCAAGGCGGGCTATGGCCTCAAACTCAACCTTGCTTCCGTCCTTCCTGTGGGCGACCACCTTCAGGACTTTGTTGGGGTAGATGTCCTCTATGCCGAGGATGTCGTACCTCTCATGGCCGGTCAGGCCGTAGGTGGCCGCACCCTCACCGGGCTTGAACTGGATGGGCAGGACTCCCATACCGACGAGGTTGCTCTTATGGATCCTCTCAAAAGACTCGGCGAGGACCGCCCTCACGCCGAGCAGGGCCTGACCCTTGGCAGCCCAGTCCCTTGAGGAGCCGGTGCCGTACTCCTTGCCGGCGAGGACGATAACGGGGTGGCCCTCCGCCTTGTACCTCATAGCAGCGTCGTAGGTGGTCATCTTCTCACCGGTGGGGACGTATATCGTCCACCAGCCCCTGACCTCCTCCTCAAACAGGTAGTTGCGGAAGCGCACATTTGCGAAGGTCCCCCGCACCATAACCTCGTGGTTACCCCTGCGGGCGCCGTAGGTGTGGAGCTTCTCCGGAGGGACGCCCTTGGACAGGAGGTACTGACCGGCGGGGCTGTCGGGGGCTATGGGGCCGGCGGGGGAGATGTGGTCGGTGGTGACGGTGTCCCCACCCCTGACTAAGACGTAGGCCCCGATTATGTCCTTTGGAGGCTCCGGCTCAAGCTTGAAGTCGTCAAAGTAGGGAGGCCTCTGGATGTACGTGGAGTTGGGGTCCCAGTCGTAGAGTACGCCCATAGGGGCGTCCAACTTCTCCCACTCCTCCGTACCTTTGAAGATGTCCGCGTACTTCCTCTTGAAGTTCTCCGGTTTGAGGGCGTAGCGGTTTATGTAGTCCCTAATCTCCGCCTGGGAGGGCCATATGTCCCGCAGATAGACGGGTTTGCCGTTGGGGTCGTACCCTATCGGCTCCTTCTCAAAGTCTATGTCTATGCGGCCGGCTATGGCGTAGGCCACGACTAACATCGGGGAGGCGAGGAAGTTGGCCTTTACGAGGGGGTGGATGCGGGCCTCAAAGTTCCGGTTCCCGGAGAGGACGGAGGCGACCACAAGGTCGTGTTCCTTGATGGCCCTCTCAATAGGCTCCGGCAGAGGTCCGGCGTTCCCTATGCACGTCGTACATCCGTACCCCACTAAGTGGAAGCGGAGGGCCTCAAGGTAGGGCATCAGACCGGACTGCGTCAGGTAGTCCGTTACGACGGCCGACCCCGGCGCCAGGCTGGTCTTCACGTAGGGTTTGGTCTGCAGGCCGTACTCAACGGCCTTCTTTGCCAGAAGGCCCGCCCCTATCATAACGGAGGGGTTGGACGTGTTGGTACAGGAGGTTATGGCCGCGATAACGACAGAGCCGTGGCTAAGGACGAACTCCTCCCCCTCGTAGACGACGAGGGCGACGTCTTTCTCGGTTAAGACGTGTCCTCCACCCTCACTCTCAAACTCTTCAAGCTGCCTTATGACCTCATCGGCCGTAGGTGCGCCCTCCTTGTGGAACTCCTCCTTGAGGATAACCTGAAACCTCTCCTTGGCCTCCCGCAGGGGTATGCGGTCCTGGGGACGCTTGGGTCCGGCTATGCTCGGCTCTATCTTGGAGAGGTCTATCTCAACGACGTCCGTGTATTCCGGCTCCGGGGCCTCCGGACTCCAGAACATACCCTGCTCCTTCACGTAGGCCTCCACCAACGGGACGACGGACTCCCTTCCGGTCCCCCTAAGGTACGCGAGGGTATTCTCATCAATCGGGAAGTACCCGACCGTGGAGCCGTACTCCGGGGACATGTTGGCGAGAGTGGCCCTGTCGGGGAGAGAGAGGTTGGCCAGACCGGGACCGAAGTACTCAACGAACTTACCCACGACTCCCTTCTTACGAAGGGCCTCCGTTATGGTCAGGACGAGGTCGGTGGCCGTCGCCCCCTCCGGAAGCTCCCCTATGAGTCTCACCCCTATGACCTCCGGAAGGAGCATGTAGTAGGGCTGGCCGAGCATCACGGCCTCCGCCTCTATGCCGCCCACACCCCAGCCGAGGATTCCGAGGCCGTTTATCATTGTGGTGTGGCTGTCCGTCCCTATGAGGGTGTCGTATATGGC
>WGAN01000216.1 GCA_015494805.1 Caldifarciminota bacterium | reverse complement strand
CAGGGGAAGGCACTGTACAGAGCCTTTCTAAGTCTGGCCCGGTCCTTTTTAAGAGAGCCGAGCGGCTGGTGGTTGAGGAGGAACGTAAGCTCGTTAATAGCGTTGAAGACGGCTTACTCTTATTTACTCTCCGCCCTTGAGGAAGCAGATGCTACACCCACACCGAAGACCGAGGTGGACGACCCCCTGATTACTAAGGTCATCAAGCTGGATACTGCCGTAAAGAGGAAAGGTCTGTTGGAGTTCGCCCTCAAAGCCGGGCTTGAGGAAGAGTTCTGGAAGGAGCTGGAGGAGACTACTGCGATCGTCAGTTTCCTTCTGAACGTACTTCTGGCCATAAAGGGGGGGAGGGTAAAAACCTCACAGAAGATCTACAAACGGGTCAGAAGGTTGTTGAGAAGGTATCTCAACCGTCTGGAGGATTTATGGCTGGATGTGGATATGTTGAGGTATATGGTGGGCGATAGGGATACGCAACTCGTTGATATTGATGAGGTGGAAGGGGAGATAGAGAAGATTTTGGAGGAGCATGGATCTAAAAGCCACTAAGAAGTTTCATAAATCCCTACGGAAATTACCTCCAGACGTCTTAAGGAGGCTCCAGAGAACCATCAACCTGATCAAGATCTCAAGGGATGTTGATGACCTCTCCCGAAGGGTGGGACCGGGGAACATCAAACCTCTGAGGGCTAAGGGTGGCAAGTTCTACAGTATCCGGCTTGGACTCCACTGGCAACTTGGGATTGAGGTCAGGGGAAACGTAGTCGTTCTGATGAAGATAGGAAGCAGGGAGAACTTCTATAGGGACTTCCCTTGAATAGGACCCCAACGGCAAAGTTGTCTGCAACGAGGTTCCACACCCACAGCCACATAGTGTCCCACTCAAAAGATGAAGTCCTCGCTGCTCGGAGCCTCACGCCCGAGGTTTTCGCGGGCGTAGTACGACTTACTCCTGAACTTGTATATCACGACGGAGTCCATACTGTCGTCTATGATACCGTTGATCTCGGCCTTCAGGAGGCGAAATTCTGCCTTTGTTATCTCCCCTTCAAAGACCGAATTCTGTACCCACGTGAGGTACTTCTTGCACACCTTATGCACCTTCTGGACCCGCTCCGTAGCGACGTCATAAACGAGAATGATGAACATACCTTTCAGTCCTTTATCACGTAAGGCGAATACGGTTTTTCACCCAGAAAGTGCTTGTACAGCTTGTAGCACTCAATCCGGATCAGGCGGCGGTAGGAGACCTTACCGATGTTGGGGTACTTTATGGTGTCCTGTAGTTTTTTCTCGTACTCCTGAACGAAGATCCTCATACCCTCCTCCGTCAGATAGCTCATGTTGGCCTCACTGCTGAAGTGTTTCTCCGTTATCTGGTGGCGATTTACGAGGCGGAAGATCACCCTATCCACGATTATGGGTTTGAAGACCTCGGCGATATCAAGGTTGAGGGAGAAGCTCCGGCGGTTGGTCTCGTGGAGGTACCCTATTCTTGGGTCAAGGTGCGTCCGGTATATCTGGGAGAGTACGGTCGTGTATATGAGGGAGTTTCCGAAGGAGATCAGGGCGTTTATGGGGTTTCTGGGTGGGCGACGTGTCCGTTTATCAAAGGCGAAGGTGTCGCTCCCGAGGATATCGTTCCAAGAGGCGTAGTACTTCTCCCTGACGTTCCCCTCGTAGGCCATCAACTCCGGGATACTGCTAATGCCGTTTATATCCTCAAGACCAGATACGAACTCCTCCGACCTCTCCTTGAGGTCGTACCTCTTCAGGTTTTTGGCCATGTTCAGTACGGCACCCATTACGAAGCCCCGGGCGAGGGCCATTCTCCTTTCCTCATCAAGGTAATGCTCCGCCTGAAGGAGGGTTATAAGGCCGCTGTTGTAGTACTCGCGGGGGTAGTAGGAACCCGCATAGTAGCCGTAGTAGTTGTAGAAGTGGAGGGGGATACGGTTCTGGCTGAGGAATACCAGGAGTTTGCTGTTCAGGGACATCTCACCGAATACGTGGATCTCGGAGACCGCCTTTACGGGGATGCTCCGCTTACCACCCTCCCACTCAAACATCAGGGTGTTGTCCTTACGCCTCAGGCTGCCGCTCTGGAATATGTATATCGCCCTCTTCATGACCAGCACATCTCCCTGTAGGCGCACCTGCGGCAGTACCGTACCTTGACGGGCGGTGGTGGAGAGGGCAGGTTTATGAGGTTTTCTATGGCCTTTATCACGCTGGAGATTTCCCTTTCGCTCTCCGCATCCAATACCACCTCAACCCTCCTCCTCTCCTCCGGGAAGGACAGGACCCCCTTCGCCTCAACGCCCTTCTCGTGCTTCAGGTAGTAAAGGTAAAAGAGCAGTTGCATCTTCGCCGCCTTAAGGAACTTTGAGGACTTCTTCACCTCCACTATGACGTTTCCCCTCATGAGGTCTATCTTTATGCGGTTGTCAAGGTTTATCTCCTTGTTCTCTTCGTACCTGCGGAAGAAGAGGGAGGTTATGGAGCGCCCTTCCGCCATCAGGGGGTTCTCATGCTCCGGCTCTATGCCGTGTCCCATCAACCATACCTGACGTTTGCATATGTGGTAGTACCAGACGAGAGTTCCGTTCGCTACCATATCTCAAATCCCCTTTCATCCCGTATGAAGCCGGT
>WGAN01000215.1 GCA_015494805.1 Caldifarciminota bacterium | reverse complement strand
CCCCCACACCCCGCAGGCCGAAGGCGTCCCCGTAGAGTATGTCTGGCATAAGGCCCACCGTATTCCAGTACACCCTGTCGGAGAGGTTCTCGGAGGAGGTGAATATCAGGCCGTTCCCGAAGGAGAACCTGTAGTTCCCGGCTATGACCTTCAGGTAGGGCTTGGTTATCCCGATGTAGGCCTTGTTGTAGGTGGTGTAGCCGTCGTAGTGGTAGAAGCCCACGTCCACGAAGTCCCAGACTCTGAACATCCCCCGGAGGGTGGTCCGGGGCCTCGGCAGGGTGGAAATATCGTAGGACTCCTCCTTAAGCCTGTTCAGGAGCTTGGAGATGGCCTCCTCGCTCCAGCCCGCCTCCCTTAGGAGGTTTAGGGTGCGTCCCGTCCCGGAGGTATCCATAAGCTCGTTTATGGAGGAGGCGAAGAAGGAGGAGGGGTCGTAGGCGTAGTTGTCTACGTAGCCGTGGGCGAAGAGGAAGGCCCTGAATGGCCTGTAGGTGTGACGGTAGGTGACGTAGCGGCGGAGGTTCCGGTAGCCGTACAGGGTAAGGCCGGGCGTCCAGCGTAGGTCCCTCCGGGACTTTATGCGGGTGTACTTCCTCCACTGCACCACCTTTACGGCGTCCTTCAAGGAGACTCCCGGAAGGTTGGCCAACTCAAGGACGGTGGCGGAGTTTATATCCACCGGGTTCCCACCGAGGAGGAGCCAGTAGGCCCGGCTCAAGTCGGAGGGGGCCTCCTCCGAGGCCCTCAAGGTTATTATCGTGTTTATCCTACTTCCGAGACCGCTCCCCCCCTCCCTGTCCTCTGGGGCGTAGAGGGTTAGCTTTTCCTTGACCTCCTTGAAGAGGGAGGGCGTCATACCCGGAACCTCAAGGAGCTGGTAGATGTTCCGGAAGCCTCCGAACCTCTGCCTGTACTTATAGACGCTGTCGGCGAGGGTACCCGGAAAGACCTCCCTCAACTCCTCAAGGGAAGCAGAATTCAGGGCCACGTAAGAGACGAGGAGAAACATCGGAAGGCTATTTTACGGGCGGGAGAGGGGGTCAGAGGGCCGCGAGTTCCCTGTTGGTCTTGAAGACGGGTTCCCTCCTCTCCGGGTCAAGGTCGGCTATGACCGTATCCCCCTCCTTCACCTCCCCTGCTATGAGAAGCTCGGACAGCGGCTCCTCTATGTACTTGCGAATGACACGGCGTAGGGGACGGGCACCGTACTCCGGGTTGTACCCTTCATCTACTAAGAACTCCCGGAAGGAGTCCGTGAGGACGAGCCTTATCCTCTTCTCGGATAGACGCTGGCGGAGGTCCCGGAGCATTATCTCTACGATCTGGAGGAGGTCTTCCCTCTCCAGAGGCCTGAATATGATGATCTCGTCAAGCCTGTTTATGAACTCCGGCGGCAGTGTGCGCTTTATCTCGTTCATCAGGAGGTCCCTCATACGGGAGAAGTCCAAGTCCGACTCTCCGCCCTCAACCTCAAAGCCCATCCTTCTGGCCTCCTTTATCCGCCTGACGCCGATGTTGCTCGTCATTATGATGATGGTATTGCGGAAGGAGACCCTCCTGCCGAGGCCGTCGGTCAGTATGCCGTCTTCAAGGACCTGAAGTAGGACGTTCAGGACCTCCGGGTGGGCCTTCTCTATCTCGTCCAAGAGGACGACGGAGTAGGGCCTACGCTTAACGGCCTCCGTGAGCTGACCACCCTCCTCGTAGCCCACGTACCCCGGTGGCGCCCCTATGAGGCGGGAGACGCTGTGCCTCTCCATGTACTCGGACATATCTATCCGTATAAGGGCCTTCTCACTGCCGAACATGAACTCGGCGAGGGCCTTGGCCAGCTCGGTCTTACCCACGCCGGTGGGACCGAGGAAGAGGAAGGAGCCGATGGGCCTGCGGGTGTCCTTTATGCCGGACCTCGCCCTGCGGATGGCCTTCGCCAGGGCCTTTATTGCCTCGTCCTGACCGACCACCCTCCTCCTAAGCTCCTCCTCAAGGTGGAGCAGCCTCTTGGATTCGTCGTAGGTTATCTGCGAGACGGGTATGCCCGTCCACCTCGCCACCACCTTGGCCACGTCCTCCTCCGTGACTACGGGCCTGTGGGCCTCCTCTATCTCCCGTATGCGGCGGAGTATCTCCTTCTCCTTTAGCTCCAACTGCTCGTGGGCGCTAAGGCTCCGCCGCATAGACAGCTCCTTTATCCGCCGCACCTTCTCCAGCTCACCTTTCAGCCTCGTTAGCTGCTCCTCCACCTCCGGGTTCCTCTCCCGGAGCTTAACGGCCGCCCCGGCCTCGTCCATCAGGTCTATGGCCTTGTCTGGTAGGTTCCGGTCGGTTATGTACCTATCGGAGAGCTTGACGGCAGCCTCTATGGCCTCATCCGTGTACCTCACCCTGTGGAACTCCTCGTACCTCGGCTTCAGGTGGCGGAGGATCTCTATGGCCTCGTCTACGGTCGGAGGCTCCACGTATACGGGCTGGAACCTCCGCTCAAGGGCGCCGTCATGCTCTATATGCTTCTTGTACTCATCTACCGTCGTCGCTCCTATTATCTGGATCTGGCCCCTCGCCAGGGCGGGTTTGAGGATGTTGGCGGCGTCCAAGGCCCCCTCCGCCGCACCGGCCCCCACGAGGGTGTGCAGCTCGTCTATGAAGAGGATGACGTCCGGTGCGTTGGTGACCTCGTTGATTATGGACTTTATCCTCTCCTCAAACTGCCCCCTGTACTTGGTACCGGCCACTATCCCGGCCAGGTCCAGGGCCACTATCCTCTTTCCCTTCAGGGCGTCGGGTACCTCACCCTTCACTATCCTCTGGGCGAGGCCCTCAACTATGGCCGTCTTTCCTACCCCCGGCTCTCCAAGCAGGACGGGGTTGTTCTTCTTCCTGCGGGAGAGGATGTGTATGACCCGCTCTATCTCCCTCTCTCTACCCACCACGGGGTCGAGTTTACCCTCTTTCGCCAGTTTGGTGAGGTCTACGGAGAACTGGTCCAGGGTCCGGGTGTTGCTCCTCTGGGGCCTGCGGGGTACCCTACGGCGGGATGTGGGTTCCTCAAAGGTTATGCGAGGGGAGGGGAGGTCAAAGTGTCCGTAGGGGGAGATGTTGTCGTCGTGGCGGCCGAGGTCCCTCAACCGGATTATCTCCTGCCTGACCCAATCTGGGGCGATGCCGAAGCGGTTGCGGAGTATCTGGGAGGGATAGGAGTTCCTCTCCTCAACTATGCCAAGGAGTATATGCTCCGTCCCCACGAGGTTGCTTCCGAGTTTGCGGGCCTCATCCACGGCGATATTCAGGACCCTCTTGGCCGTCGCCGATAACGGTATCTCTTGGGGATAGTTCCTCCTTTTGGGTCCCTTGGTCAGGCCCCTCGTTATCTCCTCCCGAAGCTCGTCCAAGTCCACACCGAAGTTGGTCAGGATGGTAGAGGCCATACACTCCTTCAGGCGGGTGATGGCGAGGAGGAAATGCTCGGCGCTCATATAGTCGTGGTTGAAGCTCATAGCCTCCTGGCGCGCTATCATAAGGAGCCTGCGCGCCTTGTCCGTGAAACTCGGACTGCCCATGAACATCCCTTACTTCACCTCGCTTAGCAGTTTAACCTTCCGAAGGAGCGCTTGGGCGTCCTCCCTGTAGGGTGAATCGTAATCTTCGGCTATCTCCTTCAGGAGTTTCCGGGCCTCCCCGTACTTCCCCTCGGAGTAGAGGACCTTCGCCCTGCGGAAGCGGAAGTAGTCCCTGAAGGTGCGGTAGTCCGTAAGCCCCTCACCGCCCTTGAGGAGTTTTACGCCCTCGCTGACGCTCCCGGCGGACAGCTTGAAGGAGGCGGCGTAGGAGTGGTAGGCGCTCTTTACGATGGGGTTCTTGCTGTCCCTTAGGAACTTGACGTAGTCGGCGGCCGACTTCTCCTTACCCTGAAAGAGCTCGGCCAGCATCAGGTCCATCGCGGCCATCCTACCCCAGAAGGTCTTGGGGTAGGCCGTAACGAGCTTTCTCAAGAGCGTGAGGGCGCCGGGATCTCCCATCATAGCCCGGATGTAGAGGACCTGTACGTCCTCCGCCTTCTTGCGGTTCTGGTTTAGGTAGTATATCCCGGCCCCCACCACCACCGCCAAGGCCACCACACCCAAGATGACGTTATCCCTGTTTTTCTTCACGTAGTCCCAAATCTTCTGAACGTCCATGGGACAGTATTATACGGCCGGACTGAAAGTTAATACCAGCGTTGGACGGTCGGAAACCGATCGCTTCGGAAGGAAGGAGCAGGGGAATGATGGGCGTAAAGTCCTTCAAAGATGAGTTGAAACCCTACCGTAAGATTTCGAACCTTACGGGCCGGCGATAAATCCGACAACTGTACCGTATTTGGGCCACCGAACTGCGCCTTTTGGATGTGGATTTGGATGAAATCGCCCAATGGCCTACTCGGCAGGCGATAGACACCGCCAATAATTTCCATTCAAAATTTTTAAATATTTAGCATTGAACCTGATAGAAAGTTATCACCCGTTCCATAACTCGGTGAATATTTGGAGGATAGGATGATTTAGCACTACTGAACGTTAGTATGAGTTTCCAAGATCCGAACCTGGATCGTTGGGTATTCTGCGGACGGAGCGATGCTCACCTAATCCTCAACACCGTTCGGGAATCTGCAGGGTGTTAAAATCTTAAAGTCTGACTTCCAGTTCTTTAAACATACGTTTTATGTTTCTGAAAATACGGTTTTAGAATTTTGAAAATGGCTGGCATTCAAGGAGCAGCATTACGCTAATTACAGCAGGACTTCACGTTTCCATCAACTTCATAGCTACCGGGCCTGTCAATCCATCTACCCTTTGAATGCCGTTTTGAAAGCGCGGTCGTGGCAATGTCGGGTAGAATGTGGGCTATCCTCCCATCAGCATAGCCCCAAATCAAGTTCATCCTACGGCCCCACCCGTTATCTCTCCGTTTGCTGAACCCTCCTACCTACGAGTACTGTCTCACCTTTCAACGTATTTATGTAAAAGTGCGACACCCTAGACGACGGCGAAGGCCACCCCCGTATAATATCTCCGCCGCTCTATGGGTTTGAACTACGGCGTATTCCTCTGGTTGGGGTGGGGATGGGTCAAATTTTCCCCCCTCCTTGAGGACCTTCAAGGCAGGGGCTACACCGTTGAGATAGACCGAACGGCCTACGTCGGAGGGTACGGCTACGTCTCCCCAACCCCATTCCTCTACGCCTTAGAGCTGGGTGTCTTCACCGGTGCGAAGGGGGAGGGTAGGGGCTACGCCCTATCCGTAGGCCAAGCTACGGTGAAGGGGACGGTGGGGTACCGGTACTTCCGGTGGAGGGTCCGAGAGAGGAACATGGACCTCTACCCCTTTCTCGGTGTGGGGTACGGGAGGGTGTGGGTCTCCTTCTCCTCCACAGGGGACCTGTCCTATGGGGACTTTACGGCGGATCCCGGCAGGGGAGGGACGATGTATAAGAACGACTACCTCGCCACCTTCGGCCTGGGCGCCCTCCTCGACTTCGGTTTCACCGTCGCCATCACCTTGGGCTACGACCTTAGCGTTGCGAGGGAGGTCTGGGTCTACGGGGACGACCACCTTGACGGGGGACCGGACGTATCGCCCTACGGCCTGAACGCCCGCTTTATGGTGGGGTACGCGGGGGACTGGGGTGAGTAGGAGGCTCCTACCTCGCGAAAAGGCCCTGAAGTTCGGCGTATCCGCCCTTGAGGATTATGAGCTTGTGGCTATCCTCCTCTCCACCGGTACCAACAGGATGGACGTCTTCACCCTCGCCCGCTCCATTCTGGACGACTTCAACCTTAGGGAGTTGGCCGAGCTTCCCGTAAAGTCCTTGATGCAGATCGGTGGGATAGGACCCGCCAAGGCTGTCAGGTTGGCCGCCGCTTTTGAGGTCGGTAGGAGGGTCTTCCTCCCCCCGGAGGGTTTCCTTGACCACGAGGGGGTGAAGTTTATGTTGAGGGATATGGCGAAGAGCAGGAGGGAGATGCTGTTGGTGGCTATGTACGACGCCGCCGGCCGTTTCTTGGGCAAGGAGGTGGTGGCCGTAGGTTCTATGAACGTCGTACATGTGCATATGCGGGAGGTCTTTGAGCCGATCTTCCGTACGGGGGCGACCCGGTTCATAGTGGCCCACAACCATCCGGACGGTGGGATAGAGCCTTCACCGGAGGACAGGGAGTTCTCCCGGAGGGTTGAGGACCTGGCGGAGGCCCTCGGTTTCGTCCTGGTTGAGAGCTTCGTAGTGGGGAGGGGTAGGGCGGTGGGGATCCTCGGAGGTACCCTGATAGACCTCACTTAGAAAACCGCTCCTTGAGGAAGACGGCCCAAGGCTCCGTCTCCTCCGACAGGAAGGTACCGTACCTCCCCGTTATGAAGTGATCCATAGGTATATGCTTCAACTCCCCCAACCTGCCCAGGTACTCCTCGTACCTCCTCCGCGGGTCCTTGCTCTTCTGAAATATCAGGTGGGCGTACTCCTTTCCCTCGCTGCCAAGGAGCCGGTGGAAGACGAGGACGGGGATGCTCCTGTTCGGGCGGGGTAGGTGCACCTCCCTCCTCCCCTCCATCACCCTCGCTTTCCCGGCCAGGGTCAAGAACCTCCTCCCGTGGTGAAACTTGTCAACGTACCACCACTGCGAGCGGTATCCAAAGGTACCCCGGCGAGGTATGGGGTCCCCCCTCAAAACGGCCTCGGCGAAACTCTTCTGCTGTGAGAACCTCGGTACATCCGGAACCTCCGGCACCTTACATCGGAAGAGGGACATATAGAGTTTGGACAGCTCTACGGAAAACCTGTCCCCAAGTTGCTCGGCTATGTACCTCGCCGCTTCCAAGTCCGTAGGGTTCAACCCCAGAAACCCCTTCAGGAGCAGGGTATCTATGCCCCATCCTACGTATCCGCCCCTAAAGGAGCGGTATGCTACGGAGTTCAACAGCTCCAGTCCCTCCCCCACCGTCCCGGCCGTTACGAGGAAGATTCCCCTTAGGTAATCGGCGTAGAGTTTGGACATCACCGACTCGCCGAGTGGCTCCACCCTATCCGGCCGCTTCCCCGTAAGGATATCCAGGTATATACGCAGGAACTTGCTCCTATCTTCCAGCCGTCCCCACTCCTGCTCTGCCTCCTCCACATACCCAAGGGAGGCGAGGATCCAGACCCTCGCTCGCCCCGGCACCTCTGGGAGGATGGAGAACAGCTCCCGGAGTCTCATACCCCTGAAGAGCATAACCGCCAGGGTATCCTTCCTTTCCCTAAAGAAGTGCGGGTACTTCAGATACAGATCTTCCAGCTCTGATATACGCCTTGCGGTCACTAAAGCGTTGGCGAGGACTGTAAAGGAACGTACGTCTTTCTTCTGATAAAATGCCGTATATGCCATCTTCACGGCCTCCGCAACCCTTCCCTCCTGTATTAGGCCATCTATGAAAGAGTATATTTCCACAGATTAAAGTATTTTAAGCGGGTAAAGGGAGACCGTATGCCCTCCTTACAATACCCCCCGGTGCTGCTGCTCTCCCTGACCTTCCTCCCCGACAGCGTTATCGTGGGCCTTAACGGGGGGGTACCCGTCAGGGAGGTGGTGGCGTTGGCCGGTGGGCGTAAGTACAGGGTCAGGGCGAAGGGGGGGAGGTTGTTGGTAAACGGGGTGAGGCGGCGGAGACTCGTCCTGAAGAACGCTCGCATCCTCAAGCCGATGAGGGGGGATTACCCCGGCCTCCTCATACTCAAGCCCAAGGGTAAGGGCATCCTGATGCTCAACAAGGTGCCAAGGGAAGAGTACGTAGCAGACGTAATTGCCAGCGAGATGGGGGACGCTCCCCTTGAGGCCCTCAAGGCCCAGGCCGTCCTGGCCCGCACCTTCCTGATGAGGTGGGGGAAGAGGCACGGCACCTTCCACGCCTGCGACCGGGACCACTGCCAGAGGTACGAGGGGAGGAACAGGGCGAAGCCTATCCACCGTAGGGCCGCCCGTGAGACGAGGGGGTTGGTCCTAACCTACAGGGGGAGGCCGGTTGAGGTACTCTACCACGCCTCCTGTGGGGGGTGGGTGTGCGAACCGAGGTACGTTTGGCGTAAGGCGAAGAGCCTGCCCTACTTCTGGACAGGGGAGGACGAGGACTGCTTTGAGGACGACAACGTCAGGTATACCTGGAAGGTCTTCGCCCCTCTTAAGACCTGCCCCCGCGTCAAGAGGGTACCCGGCTCCCTCCGGGTATATATGATGATGATAGGGAGAGACACCCTCTACGCGTACGATATCCGCCGCAAGTTCAACCTGCCGAGTACGGTCTTCGCGTACTGGTGTACCCGCACGGGGGTTATGTTCTTGGGGACGGGGAGGGGCCA
>WGAN01000214.1 GCA_015494805.1 Caldifarciminota bacterium | reverse complement strand
TCCCCGCTCGGCTCACCCTCCAGTCTATCCGACACTATCATCCGCGGGTTGACCGGGTCGCTTATGTCGTAGATGTAGAGATAGGTTGAATCGCCGAACTCTCTGGTGTATATGGTCAGAGCCAGCCTGTCGCCGAAGATGTGCATATACTGCGGCCCTGAGTAAACCCACCTTTCGGAATGAGGCAATCTGTTGATGGACAGCAGATAGGGCTGGGAAGGCGTGGAGAAGTCCCATACGGCCAGGACCATCGTGTCGGAGCTGGGGTAGGAGTTCCAGCACTTGTACGTTGTGTACAGCCGGTTATCGCGATAGGCTATATCTCCAACGGAGATTCCACGAGTAGAGGTATATATGGAGTTGCACATATCCGTCTCCGATATGGTGGCGACGGGTGTAAGGCCTCCCCGCGTGTCGTATACTCTTATGCCGATGTCTCCCATCATGAGTATGAGGTAATCCCCGAAGGACCTGAGCCTCATGTATTGAGGGCTAGAGGACGTGTCCAGGGTTATGGTGCGGGCCAGAGAGATGTTTCCGGTGGGCGAGAGGCTGTAGACTCCGAGGTAGGAGGTAGAGCTGTCCTGGCTCCAGTAAGCCACATAAACGGTGTCGTGTATAACGATGATGTCCCTGAACCTTACCACCTTTCCCCTCGTTGGGGCCTGGGAGACGACGGTCATTGTGGCGGTATCCACGACGTAAACGCTGTCGGCGTCCGTACTCGTTGAGTTGATGAAGGCGACCACCGAGTACTTGTAGCGACCTATTGCCATAACCATACCGAAAGCGTCATAGCCCGAAAAACATACCTCGTCTAACGAATACAGATCAGTTATAGCATAACTTCCACCGGTGCTAACGGCATGGAATGAGCCGTTGACCCTTCTGACCCTCGCCACATCACCGCCGCAGCTGGAATACCCAAAGGGAACAAAGGAAAGCATAAGATCAAGCGTATCCCTCAGAACCTCTATCTTGCTGACGCCGTAGTTTGAGGCGGCGACGTATACGTACCGCCCGGAGGCGGCCATGGAGACGCCCGGACCCCACGTCTGCGCCCTAATGTAGGAGTTGAGGTAGGAGTCGTACCTCACCAGAGAGGAGTCCGTACGGGAGCCGTCAAGGAGCCAGACGTAGCCGGAGAAGACGAGGACGTCCTTCGGGACCATTCCGGAGGGGAGGATTTTGCCGTACTCAACCGTCTGGGTCTTGATGTTCATCATACTAAGGTTATAGTTTCCATCGTAGGAGAGGAAGAAGATGTCGGGAGATGGGGAGTTGAAGGTACCCGCGAGCTGTCCCCGGAGGTAGAGGTCCCCGTAGGCGAGGGCGTAGGTGTAGCCGTTGTTTATGCTCCTTATGTGGGTGGGGGCAGCGTTTGAGGAGGAGTTGTCCCGCAGGATTATCAGGCCGCTGTCTCCGGCGGCGACGTATATCTTGTCCTCGTGCTTCAGTACCTTCAGGGCGTAGCCGGAGCCTCCTATGTTGTAAGTCCCTACGTACGTTGGCGAGTAGGGGTCATCTATGGCATACACGTGGACGCCCCCGTACCCGGCCGCGATGTATGCGAACTTGTTCCCGGAGGAGAAGGTGGAGGGGGTGACGTAGACGTCCCTGAACTCCCCTGCGTTGTGGGTTATTGAAAGGCGGGTGGGGTTGGAAGGGGTGCTTACGTCCCATATCTCAAGGCCCCCTCTACCCGCTGCTATGTACAGGTCCTCTCCCACTTCATCGTAGTGGAGGCCCCACACTACCCCCCTCGTCCTTATCTCCCCCACCTTGGCGAGGTTGCTGTCAAGGACGAGTACGCCCCCACCGCTTCCCATGAAGACGTACCCCCTCGCCGGGTCTACGGCCACGGCGTAGGAGGGGCCGAAGGGCCAGTTGCTGTGAAACCTGGCATTCAGGGAGTCAAAGCCCGATAGAACGCGGAAGTCCCCCACCTTCTTCGTTCCCCTCTCCGTAGCCACCACGCTGCGTGCGGCTGTTCCCGAAGTCGCCGATGCTATCAGCAGTACGTGAAGCATACCTCCGAGATTCTACGAACGCCCTCGTGCCGTCCGAAGGGAGGTTCAACACCGGAGGTTGAACCGGGGGAAATCCGGGGGAACCCCTTTCTTAAAATCCCCGGCGATATGCTCTTTAGCTTCCTTTTAGCAGCGCAGGGTGGCCCTGATGCTTTCGGGTACTACTGGAGGGACAACCGCGGTGGTCCCCCTTACGCAACCTTCAACTGGATAGACGTAGGGGAGCCGGCTGTGGAGTGCTACGCGCAGTTCTACGAGACGGCAGACCCTACGGAGTACTGGATAGAGAGGCCTCTCTCCGCCGATCAACTTTTCCCAAGGTCGGACGAGGCCGTGACTGCCGTACCCATACCCTTTGATATGATCTTCTACGGAAGCGTCCATCCGGCGGGGGATAGCCTCTACGTCAGCAGTAACGTAGTGGTGTCCTTTGACTCTACCCTCTCCGACGACGACGCCTCAAACGACCCCGTACCCTCCACAGGGACACCCAACCATACGGTGATAGCTCCCTTCTGGGACGATATGAAGTCAGCCGCCTACGTGTGGACGGTGTCCGACCTAAGCACCCTACCCGGAGGGTGGGCCGGATGGGAGGGTCACCAGGCCCTCGTCATAGAGTGGGACAGCATAGCATACTGGAGCAACGGCTCCCCTGACTCCTACGGCAAGATAGAGCTCATCGTAACGGATAGCATACGGAACGGAAACAGCGTCATAGTCTGGGTGTTCTACGGGGACTATCAAAGTACAAGTACCACATCGGCTTCCATAGGAACGGAGAACGAGGACGGGAGCGTTGGATGCGCCTATACGGGCGGGATAAACGACGGTTTCGGCTCAACCCCGTTCGTCACGGACTACAATCCGGGGGCCGTTCTGCTCCACGACACCCTCCTCGGAGACACGGGTGTGCATTACATCGTCTCCGGCGATGACGTAGTTGATACCATCCCCGCCCCCTTTAAGATGATGCTGTACGGTTTCCCCCTCTACGCGGGGGATCCTATAACTGTCTCAACCAACGGATGGGCCGCCCTGGGGAACTTCCTCTCCTCCTCCTACCGGAACAACACCTCCCTACCCGATGCGGCCTTCCCCAACAGCCTCCTCGCCGTATTCTGGGACGACCTCGTGGTCCTCGGCTCTGTGAAGTACAAGGTCGTAGGGACGGCTCCCAACCGCACCCTCGTTATAGAGTGGGACAGCGTAAAGAGGTACGGCTCCTCCTCCGGATCGGCGAGGTTCCAGGTTCAGATAAAGGAGATAACCGACACATCGGACCACTCCCTCCAGAGCGAGATATCCTTCCTCTACGGGGATACGGACTTCGGCTCCTCAACCCCATCGGCCACGATAGGCATAGAGAACGCCCTTGGGGACACCGCCCTACTCTACACGGGTTCGGCCATAACCGGTACGGCCCCTAACATCTCGGCCATAGATACCAACGTCGTCATCCTCTTTACTAAGGGGACGGCGACCTCTACGTCCGAAGGGGCATCCTACCGGGAACTTTTCAACACCTTAGCAGCGGTCTATTCCTCCTCCGGGAGGCTCGTAGGGTGGGCTAAGGTGGAAAGTGGAATCCCACAGCTAAAAACCCTAAAGCTTCCGCCCGGCGTGTATTTTGTGCGCACCGGAAACCGCATAGGGAGGTACTTGGTGCGGTAGAGATGGGGGGGACACCCCCCTTTTTCCTGAAAACCGGTCCCCGTTAGAGTTGGAGGTCTCGGCGTTGGTGGAGCTTCTTGTTTGTGAGATTTCTTTACACATTTTGCGTTAATCTGTGTGAAATTTTGATCATTTCTTCATCGGAGCTTACGGAATCATAGTTATATGAGTCTTGCAGGGAATCTTTGCTGTATGCAGGTCTCTTCCGGATCATCCTAATAGGGATTAAAGTTGAAGTGTCGGTTTTTAAACACATCTTCGTATAAATGCGGCATCGGGTAGCAGATAGACCGTACGACTAACCGCAAGTAGGTAGGAGTGTCTCACTTATACATAAATACGTTGAAAAGTGCGGCAGTTGGCAGGTAGCCAACGGTTCCCCGCGGTGCTTCTTCGCATCTCCCCCGTCTCCCCGCTTGTTGTGGAGAATTTTGAATAATTTCGGGAAATTTGATATAAATTATAATCATACTACGTGCAACTTGGCCCTTGAACGTTGATGTTCAAATCTGAACTTCAACATTACGCAGACCGATGTAAAATCTCGTTTATGCTCATACTGATGGTACAGGACCTGTACGGCGTATGGAACGACGCCTGGCCGATGTTTCGGCACGACTACAAACGTACGGGTTATTACAGGAGGTGGAGGGCGAGGTGTTCCTCCATGTCCCACCTCTACGACGTTGTCCATGGTACGCAGCACGAAGGCGTTGTGAGCAGGGACGCCAACGGGGACGGCTACGCGGACGTGATAGGGACACAGGCTGAACCTTACGGCGTTAAGGTCGTCCACGGGTGGAACGGAAGCACTATATGGCAATCCGGATCGGATCAGTACGGTTATCCCCCTACATCTGCAGCCGTTTCTAATACGAGAGTTTTCGCCGTAGGATTCCGTTATCTTCAGGTTTTTAACCTATACAGCGGTTCTACCATCTACACGTACTCCAAAGGTCCCGGTAGGGATCCATCCCCGGCCATAGCAGACATAGACGACGATGGATGTCCGGAGATATACGCAGCATTTACAAGTATCCTCGTTTCCATAGACGGATGTTCCTCTTCCTACTCTACCTTCTGGGTCCAGGTTTACTCACCGGGTTTCCATGCGCCCGCCCTCGGGGACGTGGATGGGGACGGGGACCTTGAGGTCCTGTACCCTACGAGAAGCGGTACCGTTTACGTCTTAGACGCCGCCACTGGCAGTTTGCATAGCTATTTCATTCCCGGAACTCCTCCTCCATCGTCAAGGCCCGGCTATACCGTTCCTTTGGAGGATCTTGACGGCGATGGGAAGGATGAGGTTGTCGTCGTTACCTCCACCGCCATTAAGGTGTATGACTACAACTCCGGCTGGATCCTCCGGTGGTCGGTATCCTTTCCTGGTGGCTCTATCCCTGCCCTTGGAGACAAGGACGGGGACGGCTTGCCTGACGTATGGGCTATAAGGAACGGCAACGTCTACGTCTATAAGGGGACAGACGGCTCCTTTCTCGGCAGATCCAGTGTCAGCGACCTAGCTCTCTACTATCCCCCCACGCTCGCGGACCTCACCGGGGATGGGGTTCCCGACGTCTTGGCGATTAGAAACCCCAACCGCGTCCGGGTGATTGACGGGGCTACCCTATCCCCTGCCGGACTTTATGGCGTAACTCCATATCCCATATCCTCCGAGATAATAGTTTTGAAGCTTCGGAACACCCTCGGCTTTGCCGTGGGGGATGGCTCCTGCCACATAAACGCCTGGGGTGGTTGCCCTATAGGTACGGACAGCGATCTAGCCGTCGGCGAAAGGGAAGAGGCCCAGCCCAGCCTGAAGTTTGACGGCACATACGTAGTGGCGAAGGGGAGGGAGATAGAGATCTACGACCGTTCCGGGAATGTCCTCTTAAGGGGCTACGGCAAGGTCTCGGTGTCTTCCCTGCCCAAGGGCATATACTTCGCCCGCTCCGGCGAGAAGGTCATAAGGGTTATAGTTAGGTAGAACTGCGGGAGGGAGGTTAGAACTTTATCCGCCTCTTCTGACGGGAGAGGGTGTTTATGAAGTTCGGAAAGCTCCTAATAGAGCATTTTATGGATATATTTGTATCATTTGAAATAGTGTCCTCAATTGAAACTTAGAAATTGGGGGCAAAACCAATTCATACCAATAGCTCATCACTATTATAATTTCACCCCTATGCTGTGGATTCTAATAACACAGGATCTGTACGGCGTATGGAACGAGGCGTGGCCGATGTTTCGGCACGATTACAAGCGTACGGGGCATTACAAGGCGTGGAAGGCTTCGTGTTCCTCTATGTCTCACCGCTACGACGTCGTCCACGGTAGTATGGACGAAAGTGTGATAAGTAGGGACGCCAACGGGGACGGATATGCGGACGTAATAGGGACCCAGGCCGAGGCGTATGGCGTTAAGGTGATACACGGATGGACGGGAGGCACCATCTGGCAATCCGGATCGGACAGGTACTCCTACCCTCCCACACCTGCGGCCGCCTCCGATACGAGGGTCTTCGCCGTAGGATACAACTACTTCCAGGTCTTCAACCTCTCCACCGGCTCCATCATCTACACGTACGTCAAAGGTGGCCACAGGGATCCCGCCCCTGCCATAGCCGATATAGATAACGACGGCTGTCCGGAGGTATATACGGCCTTCGGTAATACGGCCGTTGCCATAAACGGATGCGCCTCCTCCTACTCTACCTTATGGACCCGCTCCCTCTCCTCAACTCCCCGCGCTCCCGCCCTCGGGGACGTGGATGGGGACGGCGACCTTGAGGTCCTCTATCCCACAAGCAGCGGCACCGTTTACGTCTTTGACGCCGCCACCGGCAGCTCGCACAGCTCCTTCTCCCCCGGTTCTCCTCCCTCATCGGCAAGGCCGGACTACACCGTAGCCTTGGAGGACCTTGACGGCGATGGAAAGGACGAGGTCGTGGCCGTTACCTCCTCCTACATCAGGGTCTACGATTACAACTCCGGCTGGAGCCTCCGGTGGTCGGTATCCTTCTCCGGTGAATCTGCCCCTGCCCTCGGAGACAAGGACGGGGACGGCTTACCCGACGTATGGGCTATAAGGAGCGGCAACGTCTACGTCTATAAGGGGACAAACGGTACCTATCTCGGTAGCTCCAGCGTCGGCGATCTGACCTCTGGCTATCCCCCCTCACTCGCGGACTTTACCGGGGATCTTATCCCCGATGTCCTGGCTATCAGGAGCAGCTACTACGTTCGGGTAATCAGCGGGGCAACCCTCTCGCCCGTAATGACGTTCGGCTCAACCCCCTACGGCATAACCTCCGAGGTGGCCGTTTTAAAACTCCAGAGTACCCTCGGCTTCGTAGTAGGGGATCACTCCTGCCACATAAACGCCTGGGGTGGCTGCCCTATAGGTACGGACAGCGATCTGGCCGTCGGCGAAAGGGAAGAGGCCCAGCCCAGCCTGAAGTTTGACGGCACCTACGTAGTGGCGAAGGGGAGGGAGATAGAAATCTACGACCGCTCCGGCCATGTCCTCTTAAGGGGCTACGGCAAGGTCTCGGTGTCCTCCTTGCCCAAGGGCATATACTTCGCCCGCTCCGGCGAGAAGGTATTAAGGGTCGTGGTAAGGTGATGTTTCATAAACTAAAAGAGGGGGGCGTACGCCCCCCTCTTTTTGTACCCTAAGTTGCGCGTTAGTACTTGATCCAGCCGAGACCGGGGACCTTGTTCTGGATGTAGATGGTGGCTGTGGTGTTGTAGGGGCCGGAGCCGTTGGTGGGGCCGACCTTGATCAGGCCGAAGCAGGAGTTGGTGGAGATGTTGCCGTCCAGATCCCTGTCAAACCAGAGGTAGTACTCGGAGTTCCCGGATACGTCCTTCGTACCGCTGTAGGCGTCGGTGGAGTTGGGGGCGAGGCCAGCGGTGCTTCCGGGATCGGCGAACTTGGTCCTGACCTTACCGCCACCGATGGAGGTCTCAAAGACGTCCTTGAACTGCGGGGTGCCAGCGTTGTTGAAGAAGACGAAGTAGGCGGTGTTGTTGAGGGTGGTATCTACGGACGCCTGACTGATGGTGGTGGCCTCGGTGCTGTCGCCCTTGAGGTAGACCTTCACCCAAGAGTGGTGGGTGGTGTCGGGGTCGTCGTGGGTGTAGATGGTGCCGAGGTCCTTCTCGTAGGGGGTCAGGTCTATGGAATCGGCGCCTCCGCCCTCGGCCTCAACCACTACGAGGCTATAGACGCCCTCGCTCCCCTGGAGGACGTAGTGGGTGGAGTCTATCGTGGCTATGAGGTTGCCGTCCCCGTAGATCTTGTACTTGTTGGCGTTCTCAACGGGGTTCCAAGTCAGGTCCAGGTCGGAGCCGTTGTTGGTAGCCTCTACGGTAACGGAGGGCGTACCTACGTTGCCCCTACATCCGACCATCAGAGCAGCGCCTGCGAAGAGTAAAGCGTAAAACCTCTTCATGACGAAGATATTTTAAGGGTGTCTCACTTATGTTGAGCAGTCCTAACTTACGGCCTTAAAATCCCAACGTCATGAGGAGAGCCGTTCTGTTAGGTGTAGCACTGCTGGCCCTGGCCGGCTGCGAAGAGGGTATCCCCCTCTCGCACACCCACGTCTTCGGTACGGGAGGGGCCACCGGCCCGGCCCTGACCACCCTAACTACCCTGCTTCCCTCCGAGTACGGTAGCGTTTCCCTGCCCGCCGGCTTGGACACCCTGACCTACGAGTCCGCCTTCTTCAAGATCCTGGTGGACCTCAAGGACTACGGGGAGGCCACGGTCAAGGTGGGGGACGTGGAGCTGACCTATCAGTCGGACAAGGGCATCTATATGGCTTTGGACACGTCGGGCGCCCCCGTTGAGGTCCCGCTTTCGGGAGGTACGGAGGTGAGCATAACCGTCCCCAAGTACAACGAGCGTATCCTCTTCACCCTACCCGACGTCTCCCCTCCGGAGACCGTCCTGGTGGATACCCTCGTCCATTCCGTAGGAGACAGCATAGTGGTCTCTTGGTCCCCCGTAAGCGGGGTCGACTCCATTCAGGTGTTCTTCAAACTCGCCGACAGGGACCCCTACGTAAAGAACTTACCTCCCACGGCCACCAACTTTACGATACCTGCCTCCATCGTGGATACCACCGGGAACGCCCTGATAATGGTGAACGTCCTGAAGCTGGTGAACATCGCGGAGGGACAGAAGCCGTCCTATATGATACTGGTAAAGGGGAAGGTGCTACCGCCGGTGCGGGTAGAGTGAGGGGATGCACAGGTCGGTCTTTGAGGCGATCCTAAGGACGCGAGAGAGGTTGGTGCGTTTCCTTGAGGAGAAGGAGAGGCCGGATTACGACCCGCAGTGGCGCCCGTTGGAACCATCCGAGGTACCCGACACCGTCGTGGCGGTGGACGGCTCACTCAACCACTCCCCCCGCACCTCCCACCTTATAGTGGCCCTTACCGGCCTCTCCCTACTCTTCTCCAAGGATAGGGAGCCGGGGGAGGAGGCCATATCCCACGTGGACGTCATAGACAGGGGAATCTTTCGCCGTATGGCCTTGGACTCCGTCCTCGGTACGTGGATGAGGTTGGCGGAGATAAAGTCCGTCTTGAGGCTCTCCCCACCGGAGGAGTCCATCGTACTTATGGACGGCTCTTTCGTCAGCGACGTAATAAATCCCAAACCGACACCGGAGTGGATCAGCGCCCACCTGTCGGAGGAGGACAGGGAGGTAATGGAGGGTCTGGACGACGAGTTGGCCAGCATGGGCCTGTACGATAGGATCAGGGAGGAGTTCCATCGCCACTCCTTCACCTCCCTTTACCTCCTGGACACGAGCGATACTCCGGGGAGGAAGGAACACAGGTACATGGCCCTCGCCCTCCTCCTGTACAGGGAACACCTTGAGGCCTTAAGCCGGTTGATAGCCGGGGGCTGGACGGTGGTCTTCGTCTCCAAAAGGTCCACGTCCAACGACTACATCAAGACGTGGGACTACAGGGGCATATACTCGGATCAGGTCCTCTTCTCCCTATTCACGCGGGGTAGGGGCTTTGCACCACCCTTGAGGGTCAGGTTCCCGGAGAAGGAAGGGGATGAGGATCCCCCTCCCAAGAAGTACGGCCTCGGAAAGGACTACGCCCACATTCTGGACGTGGAGGTGTACGAGACCTTCGTCCGGTTCTCGGAGTACTCTCCCCTGACGTACAAGGTGGAGGTGGTAGGGACGTCGGAGGACGGGGTGGAGGGCATACTGTCCGAGGTGGCCTCCCTATCCCCCGGTGGCTACCCCATCCCCCTTGAGAAGGCCCACAAGGAGGTCGTGATAACCTACAGCGACATGGAACTCATATCGCAGGTCATAACCCCGATAGAGATGAGCGTCAGGGAGGCGTTGAAATGAGGAAGCCCTTCTTCATAGCCGGGCCGTGCGTCATAGAGGGCGAGGGGATGGTGATGGACGTCGCCCACGAACTCAAGGGCATCGCGGAGAGGTACGGCGTAAGGCTCTACTTCAAAGCCTCCTACGACAAGGCCAACCGCACGTCCATAGAGAGCTTCAGGGGACCCGGCCTTGAGGAAGGTTTGAGGATACTCAAGAGGGTGAGGGAGGAGGTCGGCCTTCCCGTTCTGACGGACGTACACGACACCCACGACGTTCCGAGGGTGGGGGAGGTGGTGGACGTGGTGCAGATACCGGCCTTTCTCTCCCGCCAGACCGACCTCTTAGTTGCCGCTGGAAAGACGGGCAAGGTGGTGAACATCAAAAAGGCCCAGTTCATGGCCCCGTGGGACGTCAAGTACGCCGTTGAGAAGGTAAGGAGTACGGGGAACGGTGAGGTGTGGGTGACGGAGAGGGGTACCCTCTTCGGGTACGGGGACTTAGTGGTGGAT
>WGAN01000213.1 GCA_015494805.1 Caldifarciminota bacterium | reverse complement strand
GGCTCTCCCCCTTCTCCGGCCTCCTCCTCTTCGCCGTCGGCTACGACTACCCTCGCTGGGTCTCTATACTCGTTATCGTCCTCCTCCTAACTATGGCGTACCGGAACGTCCCCCCAAAGGTGGGTAGGCTGGGCCTCGTCCTTATGCTCTCCTCCGTCCTTGGCCCCCTCGGAGCCGGCCACTACGCCTTCCCCCTCCTTGAGGCCCTGCTCTTCCGAACCCCTCCCTACTAACGCACTAAGACCTTCCGCACCTTCCCGCCTTTGAGGAGGAAGTATATCCTGCCCCTCCGTACCCTATCGGCCCGCCTACCATCCACCGTATATACGGCCGAGGCACCTTTGACGTCCCCCACTTCAACGACCTCAAGGGGCGGGGAGCCGAAGCCAACGTTGGCGACCCAGGTCGTCCATAAAGAGTCGCTCCCGGCCTTGGGCAGCTCGGCTATGACCCATAGGGTGGAGTCTACGGGGTCGGGTCCCCCCCCGAAGTAATCCCCCCACCTGTTCCTGCCGGAGCCGTGGTCGTTGTAGTACCACGAGAGGCCTGCCCTATACACCCTTACGGGGGAGAAGGCCGTATCGTAGGAGGCGCGGGCTATATAGGCGGCGGAGGGGTACTGGCCGGAAACCGTCCCCACCCTCGTGAAGCTGACGGCCAACCCCTTGGGGGAGACGGAGACGGCCGGGTACAACCACGAGAGGCCGTTCTCGTACAAGTCTATATCCTCAAGGACGCTGCCAGCGGTGTCTAAGATGACGAGCCTGCCGGCGACTAAGTAGGAGTTTAGGGGATGCTCCTCGTGGAAGGTGTAGTATAACTTGCCGTTGAGGTAATACACCTGAAAGGTGGCGGGGACGGCCTCAAGGTCGTCGTATCCACCACCCTGCGGGGCGTCCGGAGGGTAGCCGTAGGAGGAGAGGGGGAGGGTGATGCAGGGGGAAAGCTGGGGGTTATTCGTAGGGCCGTAGATCTTGTATAGGTAGCGGTAGGACACCACGTAGACGTCCCCGGAGTAGTCGTAGGTTGACCGGGAAATCCTCGGCCAGTTGTATATGCAGCCCAGCTCGCTATCTACGAAGTCCTCCGTCCATCCGCTAAGGGTACCGTTGTAGGCGCTGTCCTTGTTCAGGACCCTCACCTTGGGGTAATAGCCGGAGCCAACCTGCTGCGATGATAGTACTATCCACCTGTCGTTGAAGCCCAGGGAAGGGTAGTCCGCCCAGTTGTTGGTGTAGGTGTTATCGTCGTACTTGGCGTTTAAGCGGTAGAAGTACCAACCTCCGAGGGGGTCGTCCGTCTCGGATACGGCGAGGAGGTAGTAGGAGGCGTCGGAGGAGTAGTTGTAGTACAGGGCGAGGACGAGCCAACGTCCGGCGAGGATGTCGTAGGCTATCTTGGGGTCAAAGGCCAAACCACCGGAGGGTATCACAGATGAGAAGAAGCCCCTTAGGGTGTTGAAGTACGCCTCGGAGCCGTCCGTCTTCCGGTAGAAGGCTATGCTGGTATTCACCACCACCCCGACATGGGTGGAGCCGGCGGCCATCTGGGGGTCGGGTGGGATCCACCCCGTGTAGTCTATGGTCTCAAAGTCGTTCAGGAGGGTGTCCGAAGGGTAAGGTAGGAAGGTGGGGGCGTTCCCACTCCCTCCATCCGTTTTTCCCCTCATAGCCCGCTCAAAGCGGTTTATGCGGGTGAACTCCCTCAACTCCTCCACCGTCAGGGGGATATACTCCCTCGGTGGGGAAGGTTCATACGCTGAAAAAACCTTTACGGTATCCGCCGCGAGTACGATCCAGAGCATATAAGGGGATTATACGGAGGAGGTTAAGCCGCCTCCCGTACCTCTTCCACTTCCCAATCCCAGACGCTCTCCGGCACCTCTTCCTCTATCCTTATGACGGAGGAGGTCCCCAGCCACATCAGGCCGAAGGAGGTGGTGGCCAACGCCAGGCCGAGGACGAGCTGGAAGGTGACGGCGCTCAAGAGTACGAGGGCGAGGAGGTAAGCGGAGAAGGCCACCTCCAGTTTGGAGACGAGGAGGCTCTTGCTTATGCCACGGACGGTTATGGTACCCCTCTCCCCCGCCTTTGGCGTCCTTTCAAAGACCCCCCTATCCCCAAAGAGGCCCTCAAGGACGGCGTTGGTGTTGTTGAGGGCTAGGCCTCCCACTACGGCCATTCCGAGGGGGACCATCAGGAGCGCCCTCCAGTCCCTGCGGGCGAAGGCGTGGGCTACGGCGAAGGCCAGCCAGACGACGGCTATGGTAAGTACCGCCCAGATGCCCATGAGGAGGAAGAGGCGGGGGTAGTCGCCAGCGAACTTGATGTGGAGGACGGGAGGAAGGAGGAGCATAAGTAGGAGGCCGAGGGGATATCCGACGTTTCCGAAGGTCTGCATGAGGACCTCCATCTTCCAGCCCATAGGCCATTCGGGGGAGAGGAGCTTCCGCCAGTGCTTCCGGAGGACCTGCGCCCCGCCCTTGGCCCACCTCTTCTGTTGGGCCTTGAAGGCGAGGACGGAGTCGGGCAGCTCGGAGGGGACAACCACGTCGGGCAGGTATAGGATCCTGTACCCCCTGTCGTATAACCTTATGGAGAGGTCGGAGTCCTCGGTGAGGGTCTCCGTCTGCCAACCCCCGGCCCACTCCACGGCCGACCTCTTCAGGACCCCGGCTGTACCGTTGAAGGTCATCCAGAGGCCAAGGCGACTGCGGACGAACTGCTCAACGACGAAGTGGAGGTTCAGCATAAAGGCCTGGGCCTTGGTGAGGAGGCTGGCGTCCTCGTTGAGGAACCCCCAGCGGGTCTGGACACCGGCCAGACGGGGGTTAGCCTCAAGGAAGGGGACGGTTCGGAGGAGGAAGTCCTCCGGTGGAACGAAGTCGGCGTCAAATATGGCGAAGTACTCGGCATCGCTCAACTCCATACCGTAGGCCAACGCCCCGGCCTTGAACCCCTTCCGATTCCCACGCCTAACGTGGAGGATGTTTATACCTTCACTCTTCAGCTCCTCCACCACCTTTGCAACCACCGCCGGCGTCTCGTCGTTGGAATCGTCCAGGACCTGTATCTCCAGTTTGCCCCTCGGCCACTTCAACCGGGCTGCCGCCCTTATAACCCTCTCAACGACGAAAGGCTCGTTATAGACGGGAAGTTGAACGCAAACCTTAGGGTACCTCCTCAACTCCGGCCGCTTGAGGCTCCACTTACGGCGCAGGAAGAAAAAGGCCAGGATGTGGAACAGGTACCTCAAGGACACCAGACCGAAGAAGAGCAGGAGGACCGTATAAACGGACAAAATACCCACCTTCCAAACCATATGCGAGTGCTGATTCTAACGGTGAAAGGCCACCGCTTAACCCCACCCTTCAGGAGGTCTCCTTGGCGATACCCATCTCCTTCGCCCTCGCCTTAAGGTCGGCCTCTAAGAGGGCCTCAATTATGGGGTCCAGCTCCCCGTTGAGTACCCCCTCAAGGTTGTATATGGTGAAGTTTATGCGGTGGTCCGTCACCCTGTTCTGGGGGAAGTTGTAGGTCCTTATCTTCTCCGAACGGTCCCCGGAGCCTACGTAGACCTTCCGGAGCTGCCTCAACTCCGCCTCCTTCTGGCTCTCGTAGTACTCCCGCAGCCTCGCCTTCAGGATCCTCAAGGCCTTGGCCCTGTTCTGGTGCTGGGACCTCTCGTCCTGCACCGTGACCACTATGCCCGTCGGTATGTGGGTGATGCGTACGGCCGATTCCGTCTTATTCACGTGCTGGCCACCGGCACCCCCCGACCGGAAGGTATCTATCTTCAGGTCCTCCGGCCTTATTTCCACCTCAACGTCCTCGTACTCCGGAAGTACCACCACGGAGGCTGCGGAGGTGTGAATCCTGCCGGAGGTCTCCGTTATCGGCACCCGCTGGACGCGGTGGACCCCTCCCTCAAACTTCAGTAGGCCGTAGGCCCCCTTCCCCTCAATCAGGAGGGTTATCTCCTTGTAGCCGCCGAGGTCGCTCTCCGTGAAGTCCGTTATTGAGACCTTCCACCCCTTCCTCTCGGCGAAGCGGATGTACATCTTGGCCAGATCCCCGGCGAAGAGGGCGGCCTCCTCTCCGCCTACCCCCGCCCTTATCTCAAGGATGGCGTTCCCCTCGTCCCTTGGATCCCTCGGTATGAGGGCGTAGAAGATCCTCTCGTCCAGTCTCTCTGCCTCCTCCTGAAGACTCTCCATCTCCGCCTCCAACTCCGGGTCCCTCTCCTCGGATAGTAGCTCCCTTATGGCCTCTATGTCCCCTTCAACCTCCTTCAACCTCCTTATCAGCTCGGCCGCCCTCTTCAGGCCCTTGTACTCGTTCAGGAGTTTTTGAAATTCCTCGTGGGTATAGTTCTGCGGATAGGCTATCTTCCTCTCCAGCTCCGAGAACCTCTCAAGGACCTCCTCGTACTGCTTCCTCACGGCCCTACACCTGTACCTCCATCTTCCAGCGCATTATCGCCCCTACGCTGCGGTCTATGGCATCCCGCAGCCCGTCGGTGTTGGCGACCTCAACCCTGCCGCCCATCCGCAGGACCTCCTCTACCAGCTTGTCGGTTATGTCGGGCGTGGGTACAACAACGTCCGTATCGGCCGGGCATTCGCCCTCAAAGGAGAAGTAGCCGGAGGGGTGGCATATGAACCCCTCGCGGGAGAAGTCGGGGTCCACTATCAGGGTATCCACGTTGCCCATAAGGGCGAGGAGGACGGCGGGCCTTAGACCCCTGACGGCCATCTCCAGACCGAGGGCCTCGTTGAACCGCTTCAGGAGGTTCTTTTCGTCCTCTACATCCAGCTCTCTGGTCTTATCTATCACCGCCCTATACACCTCGTTCTTGTTGGTGGGCCAGGAGAGCTGCAGCTCCGCCCTGAAGGTCCTCCTTACGTAGGTGTGCAACTTCTCAAGGATCAGGGGGACCATCTTCTCGTTGGGGGAGGAGAGGAAGAGGTTGTCGTAAGGCTCCTTCTTGTAGAGCTGGAAGAGGTAGTCGGCGACGGCCTTCGCCACCCTGTTGGCCTCCTCCGCCTTGAGGGCCTCAACGTTCTTGGCCCGGAGGGTACGAAAGACGGGCATATCGGCGACGGAGGTCTTGAAGACCCCCGGCTTCTCCGCCACCTCCTCTATATCCAGCTTATCAACGATGTGGCGGATGGACCTCGCATCCACCATATAGACGTCTATGGCCCTCTTACTGACGTTGGCGACGAGGTTCTTACCGAAGTCGCTCTCAACGGCATACACCCCCAACTTGTAGGGATGTATATCCACCACCAACTCGTTCCTCAAGACGTAGGCGAGCTTCACCACCTCAAAGTAGTCTTCATCGCTCTTGGAGAAGATGGCTACCCCACCGACGGGGATCCCCTCGTCGCTCTCAAGGTTCTTGGGATCCTCAAAGAACTCCTCTATCTTCCTGAAATCCTCAAAGACGCTCTCCAGGTGCTTGGGGTCCACCCCCTTCTCCTTCAAGAACTCCCTGTACCGCTTTATCAGATCCTTTATCCGGATCAGGTAGCGGGGTGGCCTATCCGCCCTGTCGTCGGGTTGCAGGCTCATATAGACGCTCGTGTAGAACATAGGCGGGAATTTTACCGCCGAAACGGGGGCTTAATATACGACTTTAAAATTCGCACCCGTGAGAGGTACGAAGAAGGACTACTACGAGATCTTAGGTGTCCCCCGGAACGCCACCAAGGAGCAGATAGACGCCGCCTTTGCCAAGTTGGCGATGAAGTGGCACCCCGACAGGGTCCCTCCGGAGAAGAAGGAGGAGGCCGAGAGGAAGTTCAAGGAGATAAGCGAAGCCTACTCCGTCCTATCCGACCCCGAAAAGAGGAGGCTCTACGATATGGGGATGGACCCGGAGGGGGGTGTGCCGGGCGGTGGGGCGGCCTACGATTTTATGCACATGGACCTGGAGGAAATCCTCCGCAACGTCTTCGGCGAGGGCTTTGGTTTCGGGGACTTCGGCTTCGGAGACTTCTTTGAGAACGTGTTCGGCAGGAGGAGGAGAGGGAGGGAGCGGAGGGAGAGACCGGAGGACTTGGACATACACCTTGAGGTGGAGCTGTCCGTACCGGAGATGGTGATGGGTACCACCCGCCGGGTGAGGTACCGCAGGAAGGTACGGTGCCACAGGTGCGGAGGGGAGGGGATACTCAACCCCAGGACCTGTCAGGTGTGCGGTGGTACCGGCAGGGTGAGGCAGCACCGGAGGAGCTTCTTCGGCGTGATGGTGGTTGAGAGGCCCTGTCCGAACTGCGGAGGGACGGGGATAAGCGGGGAGACCTGCCCGGTCTGCGGAGGCTCCGGCTACGAGGTTGAGGAGGTGGAGAGGGAGGTCACGATACCGGCCGGGGTCCTGCCCGGACAGAAGGTCATATACCGGAACGCCGGCCACGTCGGGAGGGGCGGCACCGGGAGGCTGGTCCTACACGTCAAGGAGAGACCGGACCCGCGGTACGAGAGGAAGGGGAGGGACGTAGTCCTCACGGTGGATTTGAGTCCGGCGAGGGCCGTCTTGGGCGGCGAGGTGGAGATAACGGACCCGCGGGGGGAGAGGGTGAAGGTGAAGGTACCGCAGGGGGTCCAGTACGGTGAGGTCTTCGCCCGCCTCAAGGGCAGGGGGATACCCGACCCCAAGGGCGGCAAGGGTGGGGACCTCCTCGTCAAGGCCCGCATAAAGGTACCCACGAAGTTGAGTAAGGAGCAGAGGAAACTCTACGAGAGGCTACTTGAGATGGAAGAGCAGCCGTAGAATTGCCAAATATGGAGATTCTGACGGCGATTTTGATGATCTCCGCCTCCGTTTCCCTGATAGCGATAGCAGGTGCGGTCTGGTACTTGGTGATACGCATCTCCTTCACCCTTGACAGGATGCTACTGTCCATGGAGAGGATAGCAGACGACGCCGAGGAGACCTTCAAGCGGATAAACCGCCTGACGGAGAGGTTGGAAGGCACCCTAACGCCCCTTGAGAGGATGGTACAGGGCTTCTCCCTCCTGACGGTCGTCAGCAAGCTCGTTGGCCTCCTCGCACC
>WGAN01000212.1 GCA_015494805.1 Caldifarciminota bacterium | reverse complement strand
TAGCCTTCAAAAAGGCCTCCCAGGCCAGACGGTGGATGTCCTCGTTATCCACACCCTTGGTGTGGGTCATTATGAGGTTGATGTCGTCCCCTACCCTAAGGACGGCGTAGTCTATGAGGAGACCGGAGGTCTTCGCCTCCTCAAGTACCTGGGATGCGGCGTCCATGAGGGCGGGATGGGTGCTGGAGTGTCCAACGTACCCACCGACGTCGGCCTTTATTACCGAAAGGGTCACCTTCATAGGACGGTATTTTAAAGGGGTAATCGCCCCCTTCCCGGAGTTGGACGGCTTCGGGCGTATAATATCGGAAATGTTCCCCAAGAGGGTTATCTCGCTCTCTATCCTGATAGTGATAGGCGTCTCGCCGCTGTGGGGACGAGGTAGGAGCCTGTGGATGGAGGTCGGAGGGGGGCCTTGGCTCCCTATGTTCGGCACCTTCAAGAGCGACCACGACCCCGGCCTCCAGGGGCGCATCCGCATCGGGTACGACGGCCGCTTCACCGTACCCCAAGCCCTCCAAACTTGGTTTCCTCCCCTCGCCCTGTTCAAGGACGCCTATCCCTTCGCCGAGGTCTATCACTCCTTCAACAGGTTGAAGACGGGGACCTCCGGAAACCTCCTGTTCTTCGGGGCCGGAGGTAGGGTCCTAAAGAACGCTGGGAGCTTCGGGTACGGCGGACAGATGTCCCTCGGTTTCCTCTACCTTTACTCCTCCAAGAGCTACCAACCCGCCGGTATCCTCGGTATTTACGGGAGGTGGGACCTGCGAAGTTTCTACCTCTACGCCGAATACTCCCTGGAGACGTCCGTTGACCTGAGGTCCTCCTACTCCGTAGATACCTCCCTCTCCTTCCTCCAGAGGACGGCCGGGTGGCACGAGGCGGGGGTGGGGATAGGGATGAGGTGGTAGCCCTCAAAGGTTCCCGTAGGCCGCCTTCAGAATCTCCAACAGGAGCCTCCCCTTCCCCTCCCTTAAGGCGCGGTCTATGACCTCCTCACCCTTCAAGGCAGAGAGGAGCATGACCTCAAACGGAATCTCCCTCTCCTCATCGTCCTCCTCCTCTACCGCCATCTCCTCCAGGAGGCCGAGTTCTTCAAGGATGCCCTCCGGGCCCACGTTCTCCTCCGAAAGGCGGTCCAGGGCGTACGCCCATCCCCGTATCGCCCCCGTCATCAGTAGGTTGTATAAGTATTCCGAAAAGGACCACAGGGGCCTGATCACCTTCTCCCCCTTCCTCCATATCACCATCGGGTAGGTCTCATCGTCCACGTCCAACCGCACGAGGGCGACCTCGTCCTCAAAGGGGGAGTCAAAAACCCTCATCTTCCGATAACCTCTGGGTTTCCTCCCGAAGTCGGGGACGTCCCCCTCCTCTCCCACCAGGGCCTCAACGGGCAGTATCCGGGAGGACCCCACCCTGCCTATCCCCTCTATCCCATAGGAGAAGGTCAGGCCGTTGCACACCCTGTAGAAGTCCATCAGGTAGTCCGGGAGACTTACACCGAACCTCTCCTCCGCCTCCCTCGCCATCTCCCTCAACCTGTCCTCGGAAACGGGAGGGTTCACCTCAAGCCTTACGTCTATCCCGTCGGATACGTCCTTCAGCCTCCGGGCGAGGTCCTTGAGCCTTACGAGGAAGCCCAGGGCGTAGTCGCCGTAGTAGTGAAAGACGGCACCCTTCGTTATGAAGTTGCGTCTGGTTGCGAGGATGACGTCGCTCCTTTTCATAAACTGCGCCCCGGTGAAGTCGGCATCTCCCTTGAAGCGGGTTTCCTCTATCTCAAGGTGTCCCTTAAAAATGGCTCCTCTGAAGGACACGTGGGAGAGGAACTTGCTGTATCTCAGAGCCGCCCACTCCCCTTCGCACACGCACCCGTCAAACGTCGCCAACCCCTTGAAGGTGGAGTTGCTTATCTCCAGATTCCTTATACGGGAGCCGGACAGGTCAAAGATGCCGCCAACCTTGAGCCTGAAGAGGTGCAGGTGGTGGGAGAAGTGCGCCCCACGGATGAGTACGTCCGAGCCGAAGGTGGCCTCATCAAAGCCGGAGTACAACCGTATGGACGCCCCGTCAAGGCGGAAGGGTCCCCGGAAGGAGGCTTCGTCCATGTTGAGGTTGGTTCTTACGTCTATACCGGATAGGTCCGCTTCGGCCCGGAACTCGGCTTCGGTGAAATCGCCCACATTAAAGGTGGCACGGACGAAGTCCGCCCTACCCAAGAACTTCGTCCCCATAAAGAGACCCCTCTCTTTAAAGACGCTCTCCCGGAAGGAGACCCCTCCCTCAAAGACGACCTGCGAGAAGTCCGCCCTCGTGAGGAAGCGGGTACGCCTGAAGGAGGCGAAACCGGAGAAGGTACTCTCCTCAAAGTAGGCGAGGTCGTGGAACACCACGTCGTCAAATATCGCCCTGCCCAGAAACTTGACCTGCGAAGTGTGGAGCCACGTCCGGAAGGTAGCCCCCTCAAAGATAACGCTCCCGTTGAAGACCGTCTCCTCCCCCTCCTCCCAGAATGGGATACCCGTACTGCTCTTGGGGAAGTCAAAGCCGGAGAAATCGTATGCCCTACCGAGGAGTATCCCCCACCGTTCCTCGTACCTGTTCGCCCAGAAGGGGAGGTTGAGGTACTCCCTAAGTGGTCTCCAGAACTCCCTGTCGCTGAACTCCTTGTCCCATATATCGGCCTCCTTGGACGTGTGGAAGACGCACTTGCCCCTCTCCGAGGGCGGTATGGCTTCCAGCTCCTCCCTCCCAGCCCACGCGAAGCCGATGGCGTCCCTAAGGCACCCCATGACGGAGCAGATGGACGAGTCAAGGCCGTAGTCCCTGGCGACTTCCCACGCCTCCGGGTTCTCCCGTACGTTCCTGGCGTGGTGGTCGTACCGGTACTTCCTCCAGGTCCTCTCGTTGAAGATCAGTCGCATAGTGGGATTGTAAGGG
>WGAN01000211.1 GCA_015494805.1 Caldifarciminota bacterium | reverse complement strand
GATGACACCGGAGGAGATTCGGGAACTCAAAGAGAAGGCCCTTCAGGTGAGGCGGGACATAATAGAGATGACCTACCGCGCCCAGTCGGGCCACCAGGGGGGAGCGCTCTCGTGGGTGGAGATAGGCCTCACCCTCTTCTTCAAGGTCATGAACATCCGGAGGGATGACCCCTTCTACGAGGACAGGGACAGGTTCGTCCTCTCCAAGGGACACGCCTGCGCCACCCTATACTCCATCTGGTCCCTCCTCGGATGGATAGACAGGGAGGAGCTCTGGAAGTTCCGTAGGGTGGACGGCACCCTCCAGGGGCATCCCTCCCGCAGGAAGACCCCCCTCGCCGAGACCTCAACCGGCTCCCTGTCCCAGGGAACGTCCGTAGCGGTCGGTATGGCCCTGGGCCTTAAGATGTGGGGGAAGGGGGCGAGGGTGTATGCCCTCATAAGCGACGCCGAGCTTCAGGAGGGGCAGACCTGGGAGGCCGTTGAGACGGCCGGGAACAAGGGGTTAGACAACCTGACCTTCGTCCTTGACTACAACGGTCTTCAGATAGAGGGAGACGTCCACAGGATAAACGACCCCACCCCCATAGAGGGGAAGTTCAAGGCCTTCAAGTGGGAGACCTACGTCGTTGAGGACGGCCACGACTTCCTCCAGCTCTACGAGGCCTTCAACTGGGCGAAGGGTGTAAAGGGGAGGCCCCAGCTCATCGTAGCAAAGACGGTGAAGGGTAAAGGGGTCTCCTTTATGGAGAACCGCTACGAGTGGCACAGCAAGGTCCTGACCGAGGACCTATACCGTAGGGCGATGGCGGACCTCGGCGTGCAGGTTTGAAGTCAAAACCGTGGCCTATATAAGGCTCCTCCGCCCCCGCCAGTGGGTCAAGAACCTCCTGGTCTTCGTCCCCCTCCTCTTCGCCGCCCCCTCCTTTGACTGGATGGCCCGGAACGCCCCTTCCGTCCTCCTCGCCTTCCTGTCCTTCTCCCTCCTCTCCTCGGCCATATACGTCTTCAACGACATCAGGGACCTTGAGAGGGACAGGCTCCACCCCGTAAAGCGGAAGCGTCCCCTCCCTTCGGGGGAGGTCCCCGTCCCCTCCGCCGCCCTCCTCGGCATCCTCCTCTTCCTCCTCTCCCTCGCGGCCGGCTACCCCCTCGGTTGGACCTTCCTTCTGGTCCTCCTGACCTACGCCTTAAACAACCTCCTATACACCCTCTACCTCAAGAACTACCAGCTCTTTGACGTCTTCTCCATAGCCTTCGGCTTCGTCCTGCGGGTGTATGCCGGCGCCGTCGCCATAGACGTACCCGTCTCCGAGTACCTATTTCTGACGGTCTTCTTCCTCGCCCTCTTCCTCGCCATAGGGAAGAGGAGGTACGAGCTACTCCTCCTCGGCGACGGCGGGAAGGCCCACCGCAAGGTCCTCCGCCACTACTCCGTCTATTACCTTGACCAGCTGATGAACATCTCCGCCACCCTGACCCTCGTCGTCTATACCATCTACACCCTTGAGGGGGCGAGGGAGGGTATGGTCTTCACCGTCCCCATCGTTGTCTTTGGCCTCTTCCGGTACTACCACATCACCCACAACCTGAAGCGGGGGGAGCCTTCGGACGACCTCTTGAGCGACCCCCTTATCCTCTTCAGCGGTTTCCTCTACGCCTTGGTGGTGGTCTCCGTTATGCTCTAACGGACCAGGACCTTCCTCCACCTACCGGCCACTCTGGTGAAGTAAGCCCCTGGGTGCAGTTTCCCGTTCGGCACCCTCCTACCGGCGGCATCGTAGACGTAGGCCGGCACCTCCCCACCGCACACCACCCTCCGGTCCTCCACCCTACAGGAGGTCGGGACCTTTACCTCCGCCCTCTCACCAGCGAGGAGGGAGTGGGGGTCGTAGTAGGGAAGTATCAGGCGGGAGCCTCCGAGATGGACGCTGTTGTGGGCCACGAGGCGGACGGGGTCGTCTATCTGGAAGGGGGCGCCCGTGTTGGGGTTAGGCTCGTAAGATGGGAACTTGGAGGAGGTCAGGTAGAGCCTTATCCGGTGGCCGGTGTTGAAGACGTAGGCGGTGTTCCGCAGGGGTATCACTATCCGGTAGGTGTCTCCGGGTACCATCAGGTCCTCCCTGTCCGTACCGTTCCGGTTCCGCATCTTCAGGACCCCCTCGGTGATGAGTATGGCCCTACCGTCGGGATAGACGTCGGCGAGGAAGACCATAAAGTCCGTATCGTACCTGTCGGAAGAGACGTAAAGCTCCGCCTCGGCCTTACCGACGATGGCTATGGGCCTGTCCAAGGTGTCCGTAGTGAAGGACAGGACGT
>WGAN01000210.1 GCA_015494805.1 Caldifarciminota bacterium | reverse complement strand
GTTATCGGTGTATATCTCCCGTCCCCCTATGATGAGGGGGTACTTCTTACCGAGGTTCTCCTTTACCTTCGCCAGCTCTTTCAAAAGGGCCTGACGGTTCTCCTCCTTGCTGAAGTCCGTTATGGGTTCCGGTCTGAACGGCCTCATAGGGTGCTATTTTACTTCCGTAAGCGGTGCAAAGGGCGAGCGGAAGCGGGAGCGTATGCCGAAATCGGGCGTTAATTCGGACGATCGTTTAGGTGGAAACGGTACCATAGAGGTCTCCCTTCACCGGATGGACCACGATCGGCATTACCGCACTTGAGGTGGATTTGGATTATCAAAACGGGGTTCGGGATCCGCACGACTGTAGGGATACCTATCCACCGTCCGCCCTAGGTTCTATAGGGTTTCCGAATCTTCGGGCTACGGGAAAATGGCGAAAATGTGCAGTTATGCCATCAAACTCCCGAAAATCCACATTAAATTCTAATATTTGGAAATTGAAAAATTTGTTTGAGAGGGCTGTAAAACAATAACCGTTTATCAAAAGAATCATAAATGTGGCAAATTTCCTAATACCGCAGATAATCGCCACAATTTTTGAAATCTCACCGGCGGCGAGATAACCCACCGGGGATCCAATTGGAGGGTTCGGATTCGCCTCAACGACTTTCCGGAAACCACATCCCATCTATCCGATAAGTACCAACTTTCGTGCGATAAATTGTAATGTATCGTAAATTATTCCGGAAATCTTGATTAGACTAGATATGAACCCAAAATTCGGACGAAGTATCCGGGAGAGTCAAGGTAGATTTTTGACATGTTTTTGATATGGATTGATTTCGTTTTGTGCTATATTTTTACACAATTTTCGTATTATATTATTATAACCTGCAGAAAAATAGGAGAAATCTTGGTATGAACCTAATATATCGCAAATGTTGGCGAAGTTCAAACAAACATCGGAAAATCCACACAAGGGCGGCCTTAAAATCGCCATCGGATATGTGGTTGGCAATGGCAACCTTCGGAATGGGGAGGTTGGACAGCCTCTGGATGGAAGCGAGGGGCGTACTGAACGGGAGGTATCGGAGGCTGGAGAGGGCCGCCCTCTGCCTTAGGGCGGAGGTGGTAGGTCTATCCTGCCCCGACGAGCATCCCCTGAACGTAAAGGTAAGGGAGATGAAGGAGAGTAAGAGGGCGGAGGAGTACCGTACATTCGTCCTCCAAGCCAAGAGGTTGGCCGACGCCCTAAAATCCCAAGGGAGTACAAAAGGGGTCCCATCACGGGTACTGGTCCCAAAGGGTGGATCAAAGCCTATAGACGGAGGTTTCAGGCTGCTTGACGGCGTAAGGTGGATAACCTCCGATCTGGCCACGTCCCCGTCCAACGAGGGGGACCCGAGCATAGTACAGGTTGGGGACAACGACACCCTCTTCGCGGCGGTCTCCGTTGAGGACTGCAGTGCCTACGGAGGGTCAACTACGCACGGCTGCGTTGTGGTGTTCAAGACGGCTGACGCCGGCCTATCCTGGGGAGTATGGGCGGTAGTGGAGAACCCCTCCGTGGAGCTGACCGAACCCTCCCTGGGCGTGGACCCCTACAGGAGGGCCGTGGTCCTGGCTTACATGCGTAAAGACGGCACCTGTGGTTCCTTTACCGGGCTCCGACGCCCCGCTGCTCTGGTCTTCTGGAATTACAACGACCCCACCGACAACTCCGGCGAGAGGATACTGGACAGCCCCTCCTCCTCCTGTTCCCCCGTAAAGGAGTTCTCTTCCACCTTCGTAGGGGCGGAGTTCAACTGGGGGGATTACTCCTGTTCCCCCGGCACCTCCCCCAGCGTATGCACCTGCACCGCCATAGACAACTGGTACTTCGTGGTGGTGACGAAGAAGAGGGCTACGGATGCCAACGGGAACGGGGAGGACGACGCGGGCGGAATAAGGATATACCGGACGCAGGACTGCGGCTCAACGTGGGAGTTGGTGTATGACGGGCCAACGCACAACGGGTCGGCTTACGACGACAACCAAGGTATGATGGAGACCTCCAACGACCCGACCAACTCCTCCTCGGTGTGCGCCAGCTCCAACGGCGGAGATAACACCCTCCACGTGGTGTATGCCTATTCCCTATCCCCTACGGACAACCGTATAAGGTACCTCTACTCGGACCATACCGGTTTCTGGGGCGATGTGTGGTACGAGTCCGACGCCCTTTCGGGTTACCCCCACCCCATAAGCCAGCCCTGGCTCTCCATAGCAAGGAGCCTGAACACCTCCACTATGACCCACCTGATACTCTTTGAAAGCCAGAACTCCCCGACCGACGGCGATATAAAGGGCATATACGCCCCCTCCTACCCTCCCTCGTCCTGGAGCGCCGTCTTTGACGTAGAGGCCTCCTCCGTGGACAGCCGGTCCCCAACGGTTCATACCGACGCCCGCTGGCAGCACTGTCCGGGTGCCATAACCTCCTCTGCCAACTCCTTCCATACCTCCTTCTTCCACAAGTGTCCCAACACCTACGACGGCCCCCTCTGCAACGAGCCTCCCTCGGTGTATAACAACACCTACCGCTTGGCCGTCCTCAAGGCCCCTTGGTCCAGCCCTACCACATGGAGGAACGAAGCCTGCGGCTCCGATGAGGCCGATACCATAGCCATAGACCCCCCTCCCGCATACGCCCTCGGCGGCTACTACCCCTACTGGTGGAACGTACACGGTACCACCTTCAGGAGGAGTTCCTCCGCCTACTCCCCGTGGTGGTTCGGGGCTATGTGGGTGTATAGGGATACCCCGACCGACCTCAACGTTGAGTGGACAGCCCTATCCTGCGCCCTCTCTTGGGACGATCCCACCTCCGCCTCCGAGACCGGCACTTACACGCCCGCCGCTCCCATCTACTATACGGTGGATGGCAGGAGGGTAGCCGGACCCACCAAGAGGGGCATATACTTCGTAAAGGAGGGTAAGCGTCTTAGGAAGGTCTTAGTGAGGTAGGGAGGTACAAAAAAAGCGGGTGGCCATAAGCCGGGTTCTGTACTCGGTGGTCATCTATCTGGTCCCACCGGTTGCCCGATGGGATCCGCCGCGGCCTACCCGGCGCTCAAGGGGTGCGGGCCACACCCCGGACCCAAGGGGGTCCTTCGCGCCTTATTTGGCCTTGCTCCGGGGGGCGGTCGCCAGAGCCGGCCCTACGGGCCAGCCGGGGGCCTCTCACCCCCTCACTCCGCATTACTGCGGAGCCGGTAGGCTCTTACCCTACCCTTTCACCCTTGCCTCCTTGACCCTTCCCCAAGAGGGGAAGGCGGATCGGCGGTCTTGTTTCTGTGGCCCTGCCGTGTGGGGATGACCTCCCCACCCCGGGTGTTACCCGGCACCCTGCCCTTTGGAGCCCGGACTTTCCTCCCCCGCCGAAGCGGAGGCGACCACCGGCCACCCGCGGGAGTAATTGTAAGGCCGAAGCCTTTACCTCACTATGGCCTTGAAGGTCTTCCCTCCTGCGGTTATGAAGTATATCCCGGTCTTGAGCTGGACCTCGCCCTTTCCGGAGAAGATGAGGCGTCCGGAGGCGTCGTAGACCTTCCCGCCGTCCTTGAGAGCCAGGCGGTTCCCCTTGAGGGTGTAGGTGGGATAGGTGCCGTAGCCCGGCCTCTCGGCCACACCCGTGGTCAGGAAGTCGTCCCTGCTGCGAGGCAGGAGCTGGTAGGTGGTGTTGTACTGGCCTACGATCCCGACGATGGAGAGGATGCCGTTGGGGATGTCCATACCGGGGATGTCGGTGTCGGCGTCTATGCGTACGGTGAGGTTGTCAAGGCCGTCCGTTACGGTGTAGTTGGTGTTCCCGGCGAAGGTGCCGGTGGTGTCTATGAACTGGACGTTGTCTATGCGGACGAGCATCCCCTCGTAGGTCTCGCCGACGTCTGCTATAGTCAGGACTATGGGGTCCGGTACGCCGACGTAGGTCAGGGTGTCAAAGGCGGAGAGGCGTACGATCTCCCGGAGGTTGTTGTAGGTGTGGAGGTAACCGGCTACGGCGACGGTGTAGCCGAGGT
>WGAN01000209.1 GCA_015494805.1 Caldifarciminota bacterium | reverse complement strand
ATGGCAGGAGTACAACGGTCCCAACTACGAGGCCGTCTATTCCGTCCTTGACGCCCGGCTCTGGCAGTGGGATTTGGGGGAGCTGCGGACGGAGAGGCGGAGGTACTTTGCCAGCGGTGAGGTGACGACGGAGCCGGGCATAAAGCCCCTGATACCCTTCGGCGACCTCTACGTCGTCATGCAGGGGGCAGAGGACGACGGCACCTTCTACTACGATGTGAGGTTCGTTCCGGGCATCCAACTGGTCTGGTTCGGCCCCCTACTCGTCTTCTTCGCGGCGTTGGCGGTGGCTGCAGCAGGGGCGTTTAGGAAACGTTGAGAAGGCTGGTCCTGCTCCTAACCCTAACCGGGTGCAGGTGGGGGCCTGGAGTGCGTCCCACCTCGTGGGTCTACTGGCTTCAAGAGGCAGACCCCGACACCCTCTCCATTATGGGGTTCGACTTAGTCGTGATGGACTACTCCAGAGACGGGACGGAGGCGGGGGAGTACAGTAGGGAGGAGATAGAGGGGATAGGCAAACCGGCCCTCGCGTACCTAAGCATCGGGGAGGCGGAGGACTACCGTTTCTACTGGAGGGAGGAGTGGGGGGAAAGTCCGCCGGGTTGGTTGGGAGAGGAGAACCCGGAGTGGCCGGGAAACTACGTCGTCAGGTACTGGGAGGATGGCTGGCGGAGGATAGTCTTCTCCTATCTAAGGCGTATAGTAAGTGAAGGCTTCAGCGGTGTGTATCTTGACAAGATAGACTCCTACGAGTACTGGGCGGACTCCCTTGGGGAGCGGGAGGCGGCCTTGAGGATGGCGAGGTTAGTATCGGAGATATCGGACTCCTGCAGGGCGTGGAGGGGAGGGGACTGTACGGTCATACCGCAGAACGGCGAGGGGATCCTGGATCACGCCCCCTACGTCCTCGGAAAGGTCTCCGGGTGGGCGTTTGAGGACGTCCTCTACGGTGAGGAGGCAGAGGTGAGGCTGGCCCATGTCCGGAGGCTCGTAGGCCTCGGAAAGGTCGTCCTATCGGTTGAGTACATCTACGACGGGGATAGGGGAAAGGTTGAGGAGTACTACAAGGAGGCGAGGGGGATGGGTATGGTACCCTACGCCGCCGACACCTCCCGCGAGTTGGACAGGCCCGTAATCGTACCGGGAATTCAACCGCCCCCCTGACCTCGCCGTTATAATCCCCCTAACTATCCAAAAGTTTGCCTAAACCGTCCTACCCCTACTTCCCCCTCGCCTGCGGTGGCCGACCTGCTACCCTCCCAACTTCTTCAGCATCTCGTCAATCTCCTTGATCTCGTCGTAGGCCCCCAACACCTCCAGCATGGTCTTGGCCTTCTTTAAAGCCTTCTTCGCCTCGGCGTATCTCCCCTTATGGCTTAAGGCCAGACCGAGGTACTTGTACGCGTAGCCGAGGTTGGAGCTTTCGGGGTAGTCCTTTATGAAGGACTGCATCAACTTTATCACGTCGTCCCAACGCTTCTGTTGGAGGAGGGCAAACCCCATAAAGCGGTAGGCATCCTCGGCCTTTATGGAGCCGGGATAGTGGGCGACGAACTCCCCACAGTACTTCAGGACGCGATCCCAGTCGAAGGCGGCGAAGGACCAGTTGCAGGCGAAGTACAGCGCCCTCTTTCTCCCCTCCTTACTGACGCTGTCGCTGTGGGTCTTGTAGAAGGCGTAGAGGGAATCGGTAAGGGCCTTTAGGGCGGCGGTGTCGTTGTTGCTTACGGCCTTGTCAAACATCTCCTGTACCTTGGGGGCGTAATCGTCCCAAGGGTCCTTCTTGGCTTCCTTCTTCTTACCGCACGAAGCGATAACGAAGGCAACGAGCAAGCTCAATACGGCCAGTTTCCTCATACTTTCACGTCTATTATCTTAAGTATCGGCCTCTTCCCTCCCACCTTGACCACACGGCACACCACCGTACCGCGCTTGAGGTCCTTGAGGGGGTACCGCATAGCCTTGCCTATGTACCTCTTGGGAACCACACCCTGTACGTTGCCTACCGCCACGATGAGACCACCGCTGGAGGATACCTTCTTCACCTTTCCCTCAACGACGGCCCCGACGGTGAGCTTCCTGTCCCTGCGAGGGTCGTACAACCTCGTCCGGAAGACCTTCTTGGTGTAGTCGGATATTACGACCATCGCCTCCACCACCTCCCCCACCTCGTGCTTCTTCGGGGACTTCAGAAGTCCCTTCACCACGTCCTTGTAGAAGACCTCGTATATGTCGTCCCGGACGTGGCGGTTTATGACCACCTTGAGGGGCCTACGGTGGTCCTTCGCCTCAAAGACCTCCTTCCAAACCTCCGCCCGCCTTATTACCTCCTCTGGCGGTAGGGGCTTCTCGTATATCAGCACGCTTTTCCTTGGGCCTTGCATCGCTCCTTTAGGAGGCGTTGTATGGTGCGTTCGTAGAGGACGGCGTGCGATCGGGTAAAGCCAACCCGCCTGACGACGACGTTCCCGTCTGGGTCTATGATCAAGGTCGTGGGTAGGGAGTACGCGTTGTAGAGGTCGGCCACCATCCCGTCCCTGTCCCACAGGATGATGTACTGGACGCCCATATGTTGCACGTAGCTCTGAAGGATGTCTTTCCTCCTGTCAAGGCTCACCCCTATGACGACGAGGCCGCTGTCCCTGTACTTCTCGTAGAGGCTCTCAAAGAAGGGTACGGAGGCCCGGCAGGGCGGACACCATACTGCCCAGAAGTCTAAGAGGACGACCTTACCCTTGAAGTCGGAGAGGGTGTAGGTCTTACCGTCTATCCCCTGAAGGGTGAAGTCAGGGGCCTTCTCCGCAGCCAACGCAAAGAGCAACAGCATAGCGTCGGTATTATACCGGTGAAAGGCTTACGGGTGCGGAAGTGGATTCCGCCTCTGGATGCTTGGCACCTTGAAGTTGTATCCGAACCCCATTTTGAGGAGCATGCTGAAGGGAAATTGCCAATAGGGAATTTTTATTAAAATTTGAGGTATTATTAAAAAATGTACAGAATTTACCGAAAACAATTAGAAATACTTGAAGTATATAGACGACGATAATCCGAAGAAGTGTTAAACAGCAGAACTTTGAAATTACCCCCGTTATGGGTAAATTCTTAAGCTCTGGCTCAACGGTTTCCGGATTCTGCGAGAAATCGTCCTCCGTCCTTGGATGGATGAAAATTTACGCAAAACTGGATATGGTTGGGAACCCGCACCCCCAACAGCAAGCCGTGTTATCCCTTTCCAGGCATTAGATGAACCTTCTCACCGATTTCACAACCAAGTCCGAGGGTGTTTTGTGCAGCGATAAACCGTATAATATCACCTCTTATGCGAGATAATTTGTCTATGTGGCGACAACAAAATGGCGGGGAACGGGGCGATTTTTCCGAGGAGTATCTTGAAAAAACGGCGGAAAACTGTCTGAAATTTTCGGATTACACCGGGTATAAATGGTAAAATTTTGAAACTTATGCTCAGATGTTGTCTATAAAAACAAATTACTTGCAAAGTTCGGAGGTATCCCTTTAGAATAGTTGCCTGTACAGGAGGGTAGTATGGTTTCTGTAATAATCGCAAATGCTCTCCTCGGAAACACCCTGAAGGAGTACCTCCGGAAGGTTTCTCCCGGAGAAAGGATCCCCGTGATAGTCTATCTGAAGCAGCAGCCGGACTACGCCTCCTTCCTCAAGTCCCACCCCACAAAGGCCGCCCGCAGGAGGGACGTAAGGGGGTTCTTCTCCGAGGTCAAACGCCTCGCCCGTACGACCCAGGCCCCCCTCCTCTCCTACCTCGCGAGCCTCGGCATAACGGAGTACAGGTCCTTCTGGATAAACAACGCCGTCGCCTTCTCCGCCACGCCGGAGCAGATTGCCAAGGTGGCCGAGCGGGAAGAGGTTCTGGAGATAACCCTTGACCGCAAGATACCCCTTCCCCCCGTTAGACAACACACCGGGGATGTAAGGCCAGACGCCGTCGCCTCATGGGGCATAAGCAAGATAAAGGCCGACTCCGTCTGGATAAACCTCGGCTACACCGGACACGGCGTCCTCGTCGGCTCTATGGACTCCGGGGTTATGGCGGACCACCCCGCCCTCGTGGGTAAGGTGACCCACTGGTTTGACGCCTACGCCGGCTCCCCAACGCCTACGGACGACGACGCCTGCTACTTCCACGGCACCCACACAACCGGTACGATGGTCGGAGGGGACGGCCCGGACGCCTTTGATACGGACATCGGCGTGGCACCGGGCGCCAGGGTGGCTGCCGTCAGGATATTCGGACCCGACGCCGGAAGTTGCGTTACCACCATCTCCGCCCTAACGGACGGTTTCCAGAAGTTCGTTGAGTGGAAGGTGGACAGCGGATACAACATAGTCGCCGTAAACAACTCTTGGGGCAGCAGCGACACGGCCGAGCTGTGGTTCTGGGATAAGGTGATGGCCTGGAGGAGCGCCGACATAATACCCGTCTTCGCCAACGGCAACGAGGGACCCAGCCCCCGGACAGCTAACACCCCCGGAAACTACCCGATAGTTATAGGCGTGGGTGCTACGGACAACAGCGATAACGTCGCCGACTTCTCCTCCCGTGGGCCTGCCCCGGACACCACACCCTGGACGGACACGACCTATTGGCCCCGGAGCGACTGGAACCGCATAAAGCCGAACCTAAGCGCACCGGGAGTCTATATCTTGTCCTCGGTGGGTAGCGGTGGGTACAGCTCCTACGACGGCACCTCAATGGCCACTCCCCACGTAACGGCCACCATAGCCCTGATGTACGAGAGGAACCCGGACCTAGACTTCAGCACGGTCTATAACATCCTCCTTGACAGCTCGGACCACTACGGAGACTGCGCCTCCTACCCTAACAACAACTGCGGTTGGGGGAGGCTGAACGCCTATCGGGCGGTCCTCGGAACCCCTCCCGCCCCCTATCCCCATGTCGTTAAGGTGCATACTACCGTAGACGACGGCGCCGGCGATGGGGACGGACGCCCGGACCCCGGAGAGACCTTCAACCTCGCTGTCACCCTTAGAAACGTCGGTGGAGCGGATGCTACCGGCGTCTCGGCGACCCTCGTTTCTTTGTACCCCAGCGCACATATAGTGGACGGCTCCTCCTCCTTCGGCACCATCGCCCCGATGGACACGGTGAATAACTCCACGGATCCCTTCGTCGTAAGGCTGGACTCCTCCGCCCTCGTAGGGCAGTACGCTCACCTCCAACTCTACCTTACCTACAACTCCGGGGCCTACAACGACACCTTTGACCTCTACCTCCTCATAGGCAACCCCATAGATATGGTCGTCATAGATACGGGTACGGCCACCCTCGGTGTAAGCGCCCTCACGGGGGGGATAGGCTTCCACAACCCCGATACGACCGGCCCCGGCTTCGTCTTCCCGGAGGGAGGGGACAACCTCCTGACCTACGCCGGCGTGGCCTTCGGGAACTCACCCGACTACCTGGTGGATTCTTGGATAACGAACGACCTAAGCCACTACTGGGGAGGCGTCCTGTGGGATAATCCCCGCATAGGGGACCAGCACGGCTCCGCCGGTTATACCGACGCTGACCACCCCCTGTCCAAAGGGATGAGGTTGGACGTGGACGCCTATGCGTACGACGCCTACAGGCCCAACTGGGTCTTTCTCCGGTACAAACTCATAAACGAGGGTACCTCAACCGTAAGCGGCCTCTACCTCGGCATATTCGCCGACTTCCAGATGCCGGGATGGAGTGCCTCCGAGGCCGTCGCCGTGGATAGCGCCCTGAACCTCGCGTACGTCTACGATGAAGACTCTACGTATCCCTACGCCGCGGGTGTAGCCATAGTGAGCGACGCCCCCATCGCCAACCTCGGCAGCTTCAACCAGACCAACTTCTACGGCCTACCCGACGACTCCACCAAGTGGGTCTATCTCAACGGTACGATCAGAGGTGAGAGCTGTCCCGTAGACTGCGGTGTAATAGCCTCAACCGGTCCCTTCACCCTACCCCCCGGCGATACGGTGAGCGTCACCTTCGCCTTCGTTGGCATAGGCGACATAGCCACGGGGAAGCGGGAACTGGCGAAGGTGGTCCCTCCCAAGGTCTCCTACAGCGTTGAGGGTAAGGGGATAACCCTGAAGGTCCTGTCGGCCGAAGGCGTCCCCATAACGGCCAAGCTCTACTCCCCCTCCGGTCGCCTCGTCTCCCTGTTGTACTCTGGCCCCTCCAAGGGGAAGAACGTCTTCAGGCTGAAGTCCCTGCCCATCGGGGTTTATATCCTCTCCGTAGAGGTTCAAGGCCGGACCTTCATCCGCAGGCTCGTAGTTAGGTGAAGGGAAAGGGGGGCTTCGGCCCCCCTCACCTTATCGTCTCAAGGTAGCTCTCCGGCACCAGTCTGTAATCTCCGGTACCATCAAAGTCTACGAAGACGAAGACCTTACCGAGGCGGTGGTAGTACCATATCTCGTAGGGCTTCCCCTCCATACGGTAGGGGTGAGACTCCACCTCGTCCGGAGGGCCGAACTTGGTATAGACGAGCGCCCTGTCCGAAACCCTCGCCCTGAAGGAGCTGGGAAAGAGCCTCATAGCCGTATAGAGCCGCTCCATGAACTCCTCCTCCGCCCTCTTACCTCCCCTCTTCTCCCAGAACTCCTCCCAGGCCTCCTTCCGTTTGTCCTTAGGGGCCTCGGATAGGGCCTTGGTCTCCTCCGGGCCAAAGACGAAGTTGAGGACGGCGAGTAGGACCTTGAAGTCCCTATCGTTCAGGATGTTGAACTGGTTGAAGAGGGCCTCCGTCTCCCGCTTTAGGCCGTTGACCTCGGCGAGGAACCTTATCCTCCCGTAGGAGAGTTCCCCCTTGGGTATCAGGAAGGATACGCTCGTATCCCTGTCCGTTGTGAATTCGGGGAGGTCGTACATCCTCTTACGGCTCCACTGCTTCCTGTAGCCGAACTTCACCCTAAACTTTACCCTCTTCTTCGGGGAAATCAGCAGAGACAGGACGACGCCGCTGTCCGTGTACTCGTAGTTGAGGCTGGATAGGAGGAAGTCCCTCGCCTGTGGCAGGCTCTTCTCCTTTATCCGTTTCAGCACCTCCCCGGAGTTCTCGTCGCTCAACTCGGCCACCACCTTGAACCTCTCCCCCCTGAAGGTGCACCTTACGCTGTCCCTTATCAGGGCGTAGGGGCCGAAGTTCCCGGCGTACAGCCTCCTGTACTCCACCCTGCTGCACCCCCTATCCACCTTCAGGGAGATACGCCATCGGATGGTGTCCCTCTTCTTAACGAAGCGGCGGGCAGGGGCCACCATCTTGGCGATGACGACCGTACTGTCCCTGTAGAAGAACTGCTGGACGGCGAAGATCAGCCCCTGCCCGAAGAACATTTACTCTTCTCCCTTTATCTTCTTCAGATGCTCCATCTCGCTCTTCAGGATGTCTCCGAGGGTCAGGACGGCCTTCTCCTTCCTCATCCTCTTGGCGACCCTCTCTATCTCCCTCTTCTCCTCCGCTCTCTCCTTGGCCCGGAGCATCCTCTCGTAGAGCTTCTCGGAGAACAGGATCCTCTTGCGGTTAGGCTCCACGGACAGGACGGCGACGTTGAGGTCGGTACCTATCTCGTAGTCGGTGGGCCTCCTCTTGGTGACCAGCTGGGACCTCGGTATGAAGCCCTCTATCTCGTAGCCGTCGCCCTTCAGGGATACTATCAGACCGGCCTCGGAGGCTCCCTTGACTTTTACGGTGACGGCCGTACCCTCGGCGAGCTGCTCCTGTATCTTGGGCCACGGGTTCTCGGTCATATGCTTGAGGGACAGCTCGACGAACCTCTGCTTCTCGTCTATATCCACGACCTTGAAGTTCATGGTCTTGCCCTTCTTGAGGGCCTCGGAGGGGTGGCGGAACTTCTTGGTCCAGGAGATGTTGGAGACGTGGAGGTATCCGACCAGGCCGTCGGGCAGCTCTACGAAGGCCCCGTACTGGTCAAAGTCGTATATGCGACCCTCCACCACCGTGCCGGGCTTGTACCTCTCGTGGACGGTGGTCCAGGGGTCCGGTTGGGTCTGCTTTATGCCGAGGGATATGCGCTGCCTCTCAACGTCCACGTTGAGAACTACGGCCTCTATCTCCTGACCCTCCTGAAGCATCTCGGAGGGGTGTGAGGGGGGACGGCCCCACTTCATCTCGCTTATATGCACCAGACCCTCAACCCCCGGCTCCAGCTCCACGAAGGCCCCGTAGTCCACTATCCGCTTTACCGTACCCTTGACCTTGGAGCCGATGGGGTACTTCTCGGCGACGCTCTCCCACGGGTGGGGGAGGAGCTGCTTGACGGAGAGGGATATCCTCTTCTTCTCCGGGTCTACGTCCAAGACCTTGGCCGTTATCTCCTGGCCGAGCTGGACGAGGTCCTCTATCTTCTTCGGCCTGTGCCAGGCCAGCTCGCTTATATGCACGAAGCCCTCCACGCCGCCTATATCCACGAAGATGCCATGCTCTATGATGCCGGAGACGTGGCCCT
>WGAN01000208.1 GCA_015494805.1 Caldifarciminota bacterium | reverse complement strand
TTGAGATGGAGGACGTCTTCGCCGCCCTTGAGGAGGAGGGTAAGATGCCCCTCCCCCCGTACATAGGGAGGGAACCGGTGCCGGAGGACGAGAGGTACTACCAGACCGTATATGCCCGCAATCCCGGCTCCATAGCCGCCCCCACGGCCGGCCTTCACTTCACGGAGGAGATATTGGAGAGGTTGAAGGGGTACGGATACGAGGTCCTCTACCTCACCCTCCACGTAGGCCCCGGAACCTTCAAGCCCGTCAAGGATTTGGAGAGCCACAGGATGGAGCGGGAGTACTACCGCATCCCCCCCGAAACCGCCCGCAAGATAGAGGAACACAGGGCGGCCGGCGGAAAGGTCCTCGCCGTAGGTACCACCACAACGAGGGCGTTGGAAACTTGGGGCCTGACGGGCAGAACGGAGGGATACACCGATCTCTTCATTAAGCCCCCCTACGAGTTTAAAGTCGTAGATGCCCTACTGACCAACTTCCACCTACCGGACGGCACCCCCATACTCCTGACGATGGCCTTCGCCGGTGAGGAGGTCCTGAAGAGGGCTTACCTGGAGGCCCTCCGCAGGGACTACGCCTTCTTCTCCTACGGGGACGCCACCCTCATACTATGAGGCGGTTCCTCTTTCTCCTCCTGCTCCTCGGATGTGGCAAAGGGGGAAAGGAGGTCCGTATAACCTACAGACGGGGAGAGCCTTTGTCTGTCTTCTTGAACGAGATGCGGGACAGCAGCGTAGTACGGAACGTCGGTCTCCTCAAGCTCCTGATAAGGTTGGGGGGGATAGAGCGGAAGATAAAGCCCGGCCTGTACGTCTTCCGTAAGGGCGAAGGGGAACTCTCCGCCTACAACCGCCTCCGGGAGGGGCCTGTGCGGTCTTACTTCAAATTCACCATCAAGGAGGGGGAGAGCTTAAGGGACTTCCTACCGAGGTTCGCGAGGTACGGATACGACACCGCCCGCCTTATGGCGTTGGCCCACGACTCCCTCTTCTTAGCCCACCTCTCCCGCCGTTTCCCTTTCCTGAAGGGGAAGAGGTCCCTTGAGGGTTTCCTCTACCCCGAAACCTACTTCATAGACTACGGCGCCTCCGAGGAGGAGGTCTTCCTACCACCCCTGGAGCGGTTTGCAAAGGTCTGGGACTCACTGAAGGTGGAGGAGAGGAGCAAAAGGGTGGGCCTGACACCCTACGAGGTCCTCATATTGGCCTCCATAGTTGAGAAGGAGGCCGTTTTAGACGAGGAGAAACCCCTCATAGCCTCCGTCTTCCTGAACAGGCTCCGCAGGGGTATGCCCCTCGCAGCAGATCCCACCGTCAAGTACGTCCTTAAAAACCCTCCGAAGATCCTCTCTTACAGACAGACGCGAATCGCCTCCCCGTATAACACCTACAGGGTCAAGGGTCTGCCGCCAACACCGATATGTTCGCCAACGGCGAAGAGCATAGAGGCCGTCCTGGATCCCACCGAGACTAACTACCTCTTCTTCGTATCCGCCGACGGGAGGCGGCACAGGTTCGCCTCCACGTACAGACAGCACCTAAGGAACGTCCGTAGAATGCGGCTCAAATGAAGCCGCTCGTAGTATTCGTCCCCGGACTCCTTGGCGACCGTTGGAGCTTCAAGGACGTTCAAGAGGCCCTCGGTGGGATCCCGACCCTATCCCTGGATTACCCCACCCGTCCCTTCTCCCTCCTGGAGGTAGCCAGGATGGCAGGCGAGACGGTGAGGGAGGGAGGATACATCGTAGGCACCTCTATGGGTGGGTACGTAGCCCAGATTGCAGCCCTACTCTTTCCCGAAAAGTTGGGAGGGGTGGTTCTGGTCAACACCTTCGCTTCACCCCGCCGGATCTTGGGATGGAAGAGGCTCCTCATCCGCGCCCTTGGACCCATCCCGAAGGGTGAGTGGCTTAAGAGGGGAATAAAGGTGGGGATGAAGGACCCGCACTTCGGAGATGACGAGCGGGTAAAAGCCTACGTCTTGGGGGTCTTAGAGAGATTGACGCCCGAGGCCCTTTACTATCGTCTGAAGGCCCTCGCCGACGCCCCGGAGATAGAGGAGTTCCCCCAAGGGGTCAGGACGATGGTAATGTACAGCGAGGACGACCCCACGATACCTCCACCGGAGAGGAGGCTCCTCATAAGCCGGGTGAAGCCGGAAAAGGTGGTGGTATGTAAGACGGGGGGGCACTTCCCCTACCTCTTCAATCCGCAGGGTTTCGCCTCCTCCATAGCCGAATTCGTAAGGACGGAGCGGCTGTAAAATACGGAGGTGCCTGACGTAAGTAGGGAGATTTTGAGCCTCATTTTTCTCGTAGCCGCCGCCCTCTTCATCGTATCCGAGTTGGGCCTCCCCACCAACTTTGAGATGTTTGCCGTAGGTGTGGGCTTTCTATCCCTATCCGTTATGACCTACTTCTCCGTCCCCTGGGTCGTGCAGGCCGTGGTATTCGTGGTGGTCGTCTCCGTCGTCATAGCTCTGGCATACAGGTTCGCCAGGAGGGAAGAGGGACCACCTCCGGACTACTTTACCCCCCTCTCCCTCAAGGGGAAGACGGGGAAGGTGGTGGCCGTAGGGAAGGGAGGCTACATCGTAAAGGTGGACGGTGAGGAGTGGAGGGCGGAGAGCGATGAGCCTCTCACCGTCGGGGACGAGGTGGTCGTGTTGGACGTCGTCGGTGTCAGGCTCAAGGTGCAAAAAAGGAGGTAGAAGCGTATGATATTCACGCTGGTCGTTCTCTTTATCCTGCTCTGGGTGTTCCTCATATTTATCACCAGGGCGATAGTGATAGTCAGGCCGTACGAGGCGGCCGTCGTGGAGAGGTTCGGTAAGTACCGCAAGACCCTGTACGCTGGTCTCCACTTCGTCATCCCTATAGTTGATAGGGTGATAAAGGTGGATATGCGGGAGCAGGTCGTAGATGTGCCGCCCCAGGAGGTCATAACCAAGGACAACGTCGTCGTCACCGTTGATGGGGTCATATACTACAAGGTCGTAAAGGCGGAGGACGTCGTCTATAAAGTCCAGAACTTCACCGTAGCCGTCATAAACCTCGCCCAGACCAACCTTAGGAACATCATCGGCGAGCTGACTCTGGACGAGACCTTAACCAGCCGTGAGATAATAAACTCCAAGCTCCGCCTGACCCTTGACGAGGCAACGGACGCCTGGGGGGTTAAGGTCACCCGCGTGGAGCTTAAGAGGATAGACCCTCCGAGGGACGTGATGGAGGCGATGCACAAGCAGATGAAGGCGGAGAGGGAGAAGAGGGCTATGATATTGGAGGCCGAGGGATACAGGGAGTCACAGATAAAGAGGGCAGAAGGTGAGAAGCAGGCCCAGATACTCCAGGCGGAGGGTAAGAGACAGGCCCAGATATTAGAGGCTGAAGGGCAGGCCAAGGCCATACAGCTGGTGGCGGACGCCGAGAAGTACAGGATCCTCGCCGTCTTCAACGCCATAAAGGAGGCGGAGCCTACGGGTGAGGTCCTCACCATCCAGTACTTGGACGCCCTACGGAAGATAGCCGAGGGGCAGGCCAACAAGGTCTTCTTCCCCGTGGAGCTTTCCAAGCTGGTGGCTGGCCTTGGGATAGTGGGGGACGTTATGAACGTAAAGGAGGGTTAGGGAGGCTCCTCCCCCTTAAACTACCCTCCTATGGGAAAGCCGGTAATTCTCGCAGGTGTCAGGACGCCCATCGGTAAGATACTCGGCAATCTGGCTAGCTTCAAGGCTACGGACCTCGGCGCCATAGTGATAAGGGAGGTGGTGAAGAGGGCTGGGGTAAAGCCGGAGGACATAGACGAGGTTATGATGGGTCAGGTGATACAGGGAGGGAGCGGTCAGAACCCCGCCCGTCAGTCGGCCGTCAAGGCCGGACTCCCCGTCAGCATACCCGCCGAGACCATAAACAAGGTGTGCGGTTCCGGTCTGGAGGCCGTGATGCAGATGGCCAGGGCCATAAAGGCCGGAGACATCAAACTGGCGGTGGCCGGAGGTCAGGAGTCCATGACCAACGCCCCCCACGCCGCCCTCGTACGCAAGGGGGTGAAGTACGGAACCCTCCCCATGGACGACCTCATGATAAAGGACGGCCTGTGGGACGCCTTCAACGACGTCCATATGGGCAACCTCGCCGAGTACACCGCCGAGAAGGCCGGGGTGACGAGGGAGGAGATGGACAAGCTCGCGTACGAGAGCCATATGAAGGCCATCAGGGCCATAGACAACGGGTGGTTCAAGGAGGAGATAGTGCCGATTGAGGTCAAGACCAAGAAAGGCTCCTTCGTCGTGGATACGGACGAGACCCCCCGCAGGGACACCTCTCTGGAGAAGCTCGCCAAACTGCCCCCCGCCTTCCAGAAGGACGGTAAGGTGACGGCCGGGAACGCCCCTCCCCTCTCCGACGGTGCCGCAGCGTTGGTCGTGGCGGACGAGGACTGGGCGAGGGCCAACGGTTTCAAGCCCGTAGCCCGCATCCTGGCCTACGCGAGCGGCTTCACCGACCCCAAGGACCTCTTCTTCGCCCCTCCCATAGCCATCAAGAAGGTCATGGACCAGATAGGCCTCAAGGACATAAACGAGTTTGACCTGATAGAGATAAACGAGGCCTTCGCCGCCCAGGTCCTGGCCGACTACAGGGTGATGCCGTGGGACTGGAACAAGTTCAACATCCACGGTGGAGCCATCGCCCTCGGCCACCCCATCGGGGCTTCGGGCGCCCGGATACTCGTCACCCTCATCCACGCCCTCAAACGCACGGGTGGCAAGCTCGGTCTGGCGGCCCTCTGCCTCGGAGGAGGCGGCTCCGTCGCCATGGCCATAGAGATGCTCGGGGAGTGAGGATGGGCATACTTGACGGTAAGTGTTTCTACTGCGGTGAGAACGTCAAGGGACGCGGACTTTGGACCCACTTCCAACGCCACGTGTGGGAGATGAAGACCGGGGAGGACGCCTTTCTCATCCTCGCCAAGGGGAAGCCCTACTGGATGTCCGGGAGCGACCCCTTCTGGATGGTGTTTGCCGCAAGGAAGGACTTGACTCTGAAGGA
>WGAN01000207.1 GCA_015494805.1 Caldifarciminota bacterium | reverse complement strand
GTCCCACACCACACTCCCAACTGTGTCTATCTTCACCAAGTATATGTCCCTGTTCCCTACGGGTCCTCTCCACCCTACCACCAAGTACCCATCCGGCAACTTCGCTACCCCTTTCGCAACCTCGTCTATACCGCTGTCTCCTTGGACAGTGGCCCACAGGAGGTTTCCGAGGGTGTCTATCTCGGCCACGAACACGTCCTTGTCTCCGTTTTCGGTGGTGTATCCAACCACCACGAGGCCGGCGTTGGACTCCACTCCCCTGAACACCTTCTGCTCCCCAACACGGGGATATACCCTCATCCAGACGGTGTCTGATAGCTGACTGAAGAGGAGTATCATCATAACACCGGAAGTATAAGGGCGGAAAGGGGGAGTTTGATGGCTACCGAGCGTAGGTTTCCAATTCGTTGAAATAGCAGAAGGACGCCCCCTTAAAATAGGCCGTCTCCCATGAAAGTCCTTGGCATCCACGACGGGCATACGGCCACGGCCTGCGTTATGGTAGATGGGAAGCTGTTGGCGATGGTCTCGGAGGAGAGGATCTGGCACGAGAAGGAGAAGGGGGGGTTCCCTTCGGAGGCTATAAAGGAAGTCCTGGCCCTCTCCGGCCTGTCCCCCGAAGAGATAGAGGTCGTGGCCGTGGCCACCCTAACCCCTCCCCTCCTACCGGAGGAGTTCAAAAAACCCCCTTTCCCCCGGAACCTCTACCAGAGCCTGTACAGGATACTACCCCGCCGATTCCTACAGGGTACCTCCTACGTAGACCCCGTGGTCAAAATCGTGCATCGGCTCTCCCGTCGCAGGGAGAAGGTGGAGGCCGCCCTAAGGGAGTTGGGGATAAGGGCGGAGGTCGTCTTCGTTGAGCATCACCTTGGCCACGCCGCCTCGGCCTTCTTCGGCTCCGGTTTTGACAGGGCCTTGGTCCTGACCCTTGACGGGGCGGGGGACGGGTTGAGCGGCTCCTATTACGTCGGGGAGGGGTTAAAACTTGAGAGGAGAGGGAGGATCTCGGCATACAACTCCATAGGGGAGTTCTACACCCGGATAACGGAGTACCTCGGTATGAAGCCCCTATCCCACGAGTACAAGGTGATGGGACTCGCCCCCTACGTGAGGGCGGAAGACAGGAGGGTTAAGGAAGCATACGAGCGGGTACGCCCCTTGTTCCGGGTCTCCGGGGACCGGATACTCAACGAGAGCGGTAGGTACAAGGCCGACTACCTGTCCCTCTTTCAGAGGCTCTTCTTCAAGGTGCGGTTTGATACGGTGGCTTACGTTAGCCAGCGACTTTTGGAAGAGGTCGTATTGGAGTGGGTGGATAACCTGAAGGGGGAGTACGACACCCTCGCCGTCGCCGGTGGCGTATTTATGAACGTAAAGATGAACTACTACCTTCTGGAGAGGTTCAGGAACGTCTTCGTCATGCCCTCCGCAGGGGATGAGAGCCTCGCCTACGGGGCCGCGGCCTACGTAACCGCCCAGAGAGGTATCAGACCGGAGCCAATAGGCACCCTCTACCTCGGAAGGGAGTTCGGGGATAGGGAGATAGAGGAGGCCTTGGATAAACTGGACGGTAAAGGCTTCAAGGTTGAGAGGATAGGACCCGACATCCACGAGTACGTTGGGGAACTTCTCGCCGAGGGTAAGGTGGTGGCCCGCTTCTTCGGGAGGTCCGAGTGGGGAGCGCGGGCGCTTGGAAACCGTTCCATCCTCGCCGACCCCCGCCGCCTTGAGGTAGTCCGGAGGATAAACAGGATGATAAAGAAGAGGGACTTCTGGATGCCCTTCGCCCCCTCCGTCCTCGCCGAAGACTTTGAGAGGTACTTCAAAGTTCCCATCCGTTCCAAGAGTGAGAGGTACATGATACTCGCCTATCCCACCAAGGAAGAGGGTGTCAGGGACCTACCCGCCGCCCTCCATCAGAGCGACCTCACCGGTAGGCCCCAGGTGGTCTACGAGGAGGACAACCCCACCTATCACCGCCTGATAAGACGGTTTAAGGCGAAGACGGGGGTGGGTGCCGTACTCAACACCTCCTTCAACCTCCACGGCTATCCCATCGTATATACCCCGGAGCAGGCCGTTTTCACCCTGGCCAACTCCGATCTGGACGCCCTCGCCATCGGGGAGTACCTCGTGATGAGAGTTAGATAGGTACGGGGTATTCTGCGGACGGAGTGGTGCAACCTCCGAGGAACCGTTAGGGTGAAATTATCCACTTTACCGATACCAAAGGCCGATGATTCTTTGAAGCCCAATTTCAGTTCTTGAATGCGCTTTCTATCGGCGTAATATCCGGACCTTAGAGGAGGGACCGATCTTTGATTACCATTATGAAACCGAAGTAAAATTATGTATTTTTTGGGATCCAAAGTCTGATATAACAGAATTTCGCCAAAAAGCTGGTGTTCTACAGATAAAGTTATGCTTGATTTCGTAGTACCATCAGCACAATCCAATCGTTTATTGAAGGTGCAACGCCGAAATTCACACCGAGGATGACGAGGTATTTGGCGGATACGCAGCCTCCGAATTCTTCGCCATTCAGGAACGTTAAGGGTGGGCGGTGATCTATCCCTCATCAAGGAAATGATTCCCAACCGTATGGGTAGGGGCAACATAAAGTGTCTCACCTTTACACAAATACGTTGAAAAGTGCAACAGTGCCGTGTAGGTAACCCTACCCTTTCCCCTCCAACCTCCCGAAGGCCTCCTTCAGGCTCCAGCCAACGCTCCGGAGTAGAGCCGTCGCCTCCTCCTCTGTCAGTCCAAACTCCTCCATAAGGGTACGGACGGCCCTCGCCTTGAGCTTGTCCGACGTGGGTACCATATCCACCATCCGCCCCCTCTCCACCTTACCAAGGAGAACGGCGGCTAAGAGGGAAACCGTATTCAGGACGACCTTCTGGGCGGTCGCCGACTTCATACGGGTAGAGCCGGGGAGAAGCTCTGCTCCGACGGGGACGCATACCTTCAGGTGGGCCTCTATGCTCACGACGTCGCACGGGTTGGTGGTTATGAGGGCGGTACGGCTCCCCCTCTCCGATGCCCTCTGGAGGGCCGCCCTAACGTAGGGGGTCCTGCCCGATGCCGAAAGTCCCACCACCAGGTCCCCCTCTCCTACACCGAGACGGCTGACGGCACGCTTCCCCTCCGCCTCAACGTCCTCTGCCCCCTCTTTGGAAGCGAAGACGGACCCTTTGCCGCCGGCTATTACCCCTATCACCCTGTCCCTCGGTATCCCGAAGGTTGGGTACATCTC
>WGAN01000206.1 GCA_015494805.1 Caldifarciminota bacterium | reverse complement strand
GAGTAGGGCTGTTAAGATTTTTTTCATCATAGCCCCTATTCTCAGGGCGAAGTGTCCCTGGGGTAGGGGCCTTTTCAATTCTTAAGCTGTGTGTTTCAAATCAAATGAATCAATTCTTGAACTTATGAGACGGAATCGCGAAAGTACTGTTTCAAATCAAATGCATCAATTCTTAAACCTACAGACTGAAATCACAAAAGTACTGTTTTATATTCTCGCTCCTAAGCACTTCTATTCACATTATGCTTCTACTCTAGCCCTAGACTTCATTTCATTCCATCTACGGAATACCCAACCTTCTACTTCCGTCGTACTCACGCTTCGTCTCATATGCGAATTTTAAGGGGGGAAACTACCCCCCCGATTTCTACCTAACTACCACCCGCTTAACTTCGCCCTTCCTCACCACGTAATAGACGCCGGCCGGGAGGTCTAAGACCGTACCCGCTGGGAACCTCCCCACCAGCTTACCGTCCCTCCCGTAGACCCTCGCATCGGCGTTGAGGACGGGCCTATCACCGCTCCACGAGATAAGCTTACCGGCCGTTATCCTCCTCTCTTTCACCGAGGTGCCATCGTCGTAGCTTAGGGGTACGCAGCCGCTTCCACCCCCTCCGGACTGGTCTATGGCCCGCGCTTTGAAGTTCCCGCCGACCAGACCACTCTCGTATCCGAGGACTACGATCTCGGAACAGTTGTCCCCGTCCACGTCCCCCACTGCTATGGCAGGGTCCAAGGTGGCGCTCAACTCGTCAAAGGTTATCCGCCAGACGAGGCTCCCCGTGTTGGCGTCTATGGCGTAGAGGTATCCGGCGTCGTCCGTCTTTATGAAGTCCCAGTCCCTATCGTTGTCCACATCGGCCAGGACTCCACCTCCGTCGTAGGACCACTGGGGTATATCGTACAGCCAGACGAGGGATGGGGTGGTGCCACCGCTTACGTGGAGTAGGTGGCTGGCTACGTTGGAGGAGTCTCCGCCGTCCCCTAAGAATATGTTGGCATATCCGTCCCCGTCCGTGTCCCATACGGCGTAATGCTCCATCAGGACGCCGTGGGTGTCCGCCGCAGAGGTATGCGCCCCGATGTCAAAGGCGGAGGACCACACCGGGGAGCCGTCCGTACCCCGCACGACCTGGATGTACCGTCCATCGTAGGAGTAGACGACGTCGGGGGTTCCGTCGGAGTCGTAGTCTATGATTATCGGGGTCTGGTTTATAGCCATTCCGGAGGCCGTCCACTCAACGCTCCCTGCCACGGGGTCTACGCTCAAGAGGCCACTAAAGAGGGTGGGGATAACCACCTCCACCTGACCGTCAAGGTCTATGTCTCCCACGGCTGGGGTACCGGCCGGTTGTTCCATTATGGATACGGTTATGCTCCTTATGGTGGTGCCGGAGGAGGAGATCACCCAGAGCTTGGCGGTGGAACCGCTCGGTCCCGTTACGAGGATCTCCGGACCGGGGTAGGAGGGGTCTACGTCCGCAACGACCGGGCTGGAGAAGGCGTATCCCGGGTCCGAGTTGGTCCAGATTTCCGACCCGTCGCCGTCCAACGCCTTGAGGCCATCGGAGAATGTGCGGGTTATCACCTCGTCAAGACCGTCCCCGTCTATGTCCGCGCAGGCGGGACTGCTCGGATCCTGACCGAAGGAGGAGAAGTTCCACAGCTCGCTCCCGTCCGTACCCCTAAGGGCATGGACGTCCGTGTTCCCGGATAGGGGAGGGTTGGCCTTTATTATCACCTCGTTTCCCGGCTCCGAGAGGCTTAGGTTGCATATGACGGGAGAACCCCAGATGGCGTTTGGGGTACCGGGGGAGATGCCGAGGTCCGTCTCCCATAGGAAGTCAGGGGAGGTTATGGTCGCCGGCAAGCCCTGTACCCCTTGCTGTGTCTCGTCTCCACCGTACGTCTTCCAGTAAATGTTGATTGCCGCCGTTAAGAGCAACATACCCGGCGGTATTTTAAGGTTGTCCTCAAGGTGAGTAGTTGGTATATCTCAAAGTCTCTCCTTCAGGAGTTCCATCAGCTCCGGCGTAGGGGTCTTGAGGTGGGAGAGGGCCTCCCTGCCGAGGATGGCAAAGGACAGGAGGTCTAAGAGGGAGCGGTCCATCAGCCACCTCTCCCCCTCTATCAGGCTGTACGTTATGCCCGCTTCCCTCTCCGCACGGGGACGCTCCTCATACCTCTCCGAAAAGACCTCTATAAGTAAGGGGCGGAACTCTTCCCCAAATGTGAAGGGGCCAAACTCTACCCTTCGGACGTTCAACATCTCCAAGGCCCTGTAGAGGGCGTTCGCCCTGACGAAGCCAACCCCATCTATGCCGCCGAGGGGGGCAAACTCGTAGGGGATGCCGTACCTGTAGGAGTGGAGGACCCGGAGGATACCGTCCACCGTTGTGAAGACGTACCCCTCCCTGTGAAGGGCGACGAGGACCCGCGCGAGGTGGAAGAGGTCGCTGCGGGTGAAGGCCAGTTCTCCTGGAGGGTTGGAGATGTTGGGGTACTCGTACAGCCTTCCGGCCGTGAAGATCCAAACCTCCGCCGTGCCATCGTCAAGGGTCAGGGTGGTGTAGTACCGGCTCTTGAAGGCCGCCACCTCCGTATAGTAGTCCTCGGCGGGCAGGAAACTCCGCAGGCTCCCCTTTATCCGCTTCAGGTACATCAGAGGCCTGACGGTAAGGAGAGGCTCTAAACCCTCGTTCGCCCTCCTCTTGAACTCCTCGTAGGCTATGGGTGATATGGAGTTCTTGAGCATCACCTCCCCTATGGGGGTGAGTCTCCCCTCCTCCGAGATGAACCCACCGCTTACGAGGTAGGAGAAGACCTCCTCAAGGGCCGGGACGCTTGCCCTTTTAAGAGATGGGACGGCCCTTACGAACTCCCTCCAGTCCGTACCGGAGGCCACGGCTCCGAGGATCATCAGGGCTACATGCGAGGATATTCCCCAGTACTCCTCCAGAGATATACCGCCCTCCCCCATCTCCTCAACGAAGGGCCTCTTTTCCCCTAAGTCCTTCAGGATCTCCTCCATTGGGTTCTTGGAGCGGGTTATGACGAGTACGTTCACGTACCCCCTGTCCTTTATGCCGTACCGCCCCGCCCTCCCCTTCATCTGGAGTATGTCTAAGGAATCCGGGAGGAAGCGCACCTTGCCCGTCCGCCTGTCCTTTATCTTCTTCACTAAGATTACCACCCTATCGGCGGGAAGATTTACGCCGTAGGCCAACGTCTGGGTGGCGATGAGCCACCTCAACCTCCCCTCCCTGAAGGCCTCCTCTATCCTCTCCCTCTCAACGGCGGGTATATCGGCATTGTGGAAGGCTACATCCTCCCCCACCTCCTTGGGTACGAAGGGCAGGGTCTCGTTGAGGACGGCGTACCCCATATCCACCATCTTCCTTAGGAGCCTGTAGCCGATGTCCTTCTTATAGACGAAGACTAGAACCTGCTCCCCCGGAGGGAGGTTGAGTAAGCGGCGGAGGAGTACCTCGGCCAGATGCTCGTCTCCCCTTCCGGATATCCTCTCGTACTTCTCGTAGATGGGAATGGGCCTGTGGTCGGAAACGAGGAGGTAGTCCGTCCCTATCAGCTCTGCCAGAGATTCGGGGGAGGGGACGGTGGCCGATAGGGCGAGGAAGTGCCTATCTTTGAGATGAAGGTAGGCGAGTAGTTCCTCTATCACCACCCCCCTGTCCTTGTATATGTGATGGATCTCGTCAAGGACGACGGGGCCGGAGGCCCACCCCTTACCCGTCCTGAAGGCGTTGGCCAAACTCTCGTAGGTGCAAACGTAGAGGTCCCTGTCCCCCTCATCGTGCTCGTCAAAGACGTCTCCCGTCTTCAGGCCCACCCTCTCCTTCCCGTATAGTGATACGAGCTTGCCGTATATCTCCGACGCCAGGGCCTTCGTAGGGGTGGCATACACCCCCCTACCCCTCAAGAACAGCAACCCCACGCCCGTCTTACCGGAAGAGGTGGGGGCTACGACGAGACCCTTTCCTCCCTCGTATGTACGGTAGAAGACGCTCTGGAGGGGGTTCAACCGTTCAAACGGGAAACCTTCGGGAGCCTCCATCAAAGGAAACCGCGAGTCGTCCGTCCAGACGTTCCCCCCCTCTACCCTCGTTATCCTTACGACCTTCACGCCGAATGCTCTATTCTAAGCCGGGAGGGCATCAGAAGACGACCTTATCGCCGTCCTTCAGGGACTCCATCCCCAAGACTACCACCGTATCCCCCCGTTTGAGGTCCCCCTCTATGCCCACCTTACCCTTTCCGTCCTCAAACACCACATCAACGGCCACCGCCTTGGCCCTCCCCCCTACGACCTTGAAGACCTTTCCCCTGTAGACGGCAGAGGCGGGTACCACCTTCAGAGGTGGCGTCTCCCGGTAGATTATCCGGCATATACCCATCTCCCCCGGCCTAATCCCTGGGATGGCGGCTTTAGCTGGGTACCCCCCCACCTCCCTTAGGGGAATCCCGGAGACGACAAGGAGCCTCCCCCTCTTTCCGTCGTACTCAACGGGCATACCTCTCCTCACCTTCCCCCTGTAGAGCATAGGTACGACCATCTCAACCACCGTACGCCCTCCGCGGGAGACGAGGGCCATAGGTGTCCCTACGCCAACGGGGTCGCCTTGGGAGACGAGGAGGAGGGAGAGCCTGCCATCCAAAGGGGCGAGGACGGGAGCCTCGTCGTAGGCTGGCCCCCTGTAGAGGTAGAGGAGGGTGTCGCCCTTTCGTACCCTATCCCCCTCCCTCTTCAATATCCGGCCAACCACACCGGCTACGTCCGCCACTATTGTATAATCCCCCTCACCCTTCGCCCTGCACCATACCGGTATGTCCCTCTCCAACTTCTCCATCCTCACCGTATCTACCCGCACGAAGACCCTGTACGCCCCCCGCTTCGCCTCCTCCACCCCCCTACACGAGACCAGAGCAAGGAGAACTACTCCGCCGACTCGTACTTTGAGGGACATTTCGTCAGGAGGGTGGTGGCCCTGACCTCTCCGCCGACGTACCTGCCTTCTACGACCACAGGCGTACCTACGGCGAAGGCGTCGGGAATGGCACCTCTGTAGAAGACCTTAACGCTCTTACCGTTCTCCTCTATCGTGAAGGAGACCTCTCGCCCCCTCCTCTCCTCCTGGGTCACCGTACCGGAGACCTTGACCTTCTTTCCTTCGTACCTATGGGCCTGCGAAACCAACTCGTCCGCCGTGAGGTAGTAGACGTAGTTTCTTGAAGCAGCGAAGAGAATGTACCCCACCACCAGCAAAAGGGACAGGAAGAAGAGCAACACCTTCCGCATTACCGTTTATTCTAAGGACGTACAGAGGAGGACAGGGGAGCGATTACACTGGAGGACACACAGACTCGTTGAGAACCAAAAGCGGAGAGAGGGAAAGAGGGTTCGGACGCGTCTTCAAAACACGCGAATCTGACTAAAGTTGCTTCACCTAAGGATAGAGCGGTCCGTAGTATTCAAGGGAGTCTTCATCTTAGTGCGGTTATAAGAGGTATCACTGACGGAAATCATCAATCCGGGTTCAGGGTTCTGCCATCTGTAGTGTGGGAAACTTCGTAGGGGGTTGCGATGCGGGAAATTTCGCTTATACTATATAACGAATACCGAATCTTGGAATAAAACTTCACCATATATGGAACTTTGGGCAATTTTTCGCATTAAACTGGCGTGAATGTCTCAAGATAAAATAAAAAAACAGGCCTTTCGGTAGGGAGGGAAGGGAGAAGTGTGAAACTCTGAAAAGGAGGTGTTCCAGCCGCACGTTCCCGTACGGCTACCTTGTTACGACTTCGCCCCAGTCACCGAGCTCGCCCTCACCCCGCCGTAGCGGGGCTTCAGGCGCTCCCG
>WGAN01000205.1 GCA_015494805.1 Caldifarciminota bacterium | reverse complement strand
ATACAGTTCGGCCTTGGAATCCGGAGGTTCCCCTCGGGATATGCAACTCACCCGTTCAACGCGCATTGTCCCAACCGCACTTTCAAAAACTGTACCTACCTTTACGTTGGGTGTAATTCCGTCAGAAATGCGCAAAAAATTAGCGAAACTCTGTGCATTACACTGGTAATCAATATTATTTACGTCAAATTCCGAACAAACGTAAGAATAATTGATCGGGGAACGGCCGCAGAACGTAAGCCTCCCCTTATCCCTCCGAACCTGCGGCCCGTTTAGCGACGAATTCCGAGACCCCTTTAGAATAGGGAGCGTGATAGAACGGAAAAGGACAAGGGTAGTCCGTATAGGCAACGTGGCCATAGGGGGGGACAACCCCATAGCCGTCCAGTCCATGACCACGACTGACACCAACGACGTTGAGGCCACCATAGGCCAGATTGAGAGGCTCGTTGATGCTGGTTGTGAGATCGTGAGGGTGGCCGTGCCATCGCGCCGGACCATCCCCGCCTTCAAGAAGATAGCCGAGTACTTCAAGGGGAAGGTCCCGATCGTAGCCGACGTACACTTTGACTATAAAATCGCCATCATGGCTGCCGACGCCGGGGCCGACAAGATACGGATAAACCCCGGCAACATCGGGGGAAAGGAGAAGGTGAAGGAGGTCATAGCCGCCGCCAAGGCCAACCGCGTCCCTATCCGCATAGGCGTGAACGCCGGCTCCCTTGAGATGGACCTCATAGACAAGTACGGTGGGGTAACGGTTGAGGGGATAGTGGAGAGCGCCGTCCGTTGGGTGAGGTTCTTTGAGGAGCAGGGTTTTGAGGATATAGTGGTCTCCGCCAAGTCCGCTTACGTCCCCCAGATGATAGAGGCCTACCGCAGGCTATCCGAACTCATAGACTACCCCCTCCACCTCGGCGTAACGGAGGCCGGCACCCCCAAAACCGGTATAATAAAGTCCGCCGTCGGCATAGGTACCCTCCTCGCGGAAGGGATAGGCGACACCTTCCGGGTTTCCCTGACGGCCGACCCCGTTGAGGAGGTGAGGGTGGCATGGGAGATACTCAAGTCCCTCCAGATAAGGAGCCGCGGTATAATGCTCGTAGCCTGTCCGACGTGTGGCCGTACCAAGATAGACCTCATAGGTCTGGCCGAGAGGGTGGAGAAGGCCTTGGAGGGTGTCAAGCTCCCCCTGAAGGTGGCCGTGATGGGGTGCGAGGTGAACGGGCCGGGCGAGGCGCGGGAGGCCGACATAGGCATAGCCGCCGGCAAAGGCTCCGGTTTCATCTTCGTTAAAGGGAAGCCCATCAAACGGGTGAAGGAGGAGGAGCTACTGGACGCCCTGCTTGAGGAGATTGAGAGGCGGTGGGGGGTGGAGGTGAAGGCTCCCTCGTAGGTCGCCTATAGGCTCCCCCTTGCCCCCCTATAATTCCAGCCTATGCGTAGATTGGTTTCCTACCTCTTTGCGGGTTTTCTGCTCCTGCAGGGGTGTAAGAAAACCGAAGAGATACCCATCCAGCATGGGACCTACGAGGAGGTTAGCATAAACGTTGCCCCTCTGATGGGAATAGTGACCCCCAAGGCTCTGGTCTACCTTCCCCCCAACTACGACCCCAACAAGAGGTATCCTGTCATTTACATGCTCCACGGCTTCGGTGGGGATTACCGTACCTACATTTACTTCAACGGTGTGCATGAGATTCTGGACCATCTGATCTCCACCGGGCAGATGGACCCGGTGATAGTGGTGATGCCCGACGGCCGCAACCTCACCGGTGGCTCCTTCTACACCAACAGCTACCTCTACGACCCCTCATCCAACTCCTACGCCACCCTACCCGTCTTCGGCCTGTACGAGACCTACATCATAGACAGTATGATGGCCCAGATAGAGCGTCGCTATCCCATAGACACCACCAAGAGGGCGATAATGGGCCTCTCCATGGGTTCCTACGGTTCCGCCAAGCTCTGGCTCAAGTACCCCGCCAAGTTCAAGGCCGTCGCCCTCCACTCCGGACCCTTGGCCTTCGACTCCCTCATAGACGTAAATATCATTGACAGCATGCTCTCCGACTTCAGCGACCACCGGCTTCCCCTCTGGATAAAGGACTACCTCGGAAGGGAGAGGATATGGGCCACCCTCGGAAACGGCCTCGCCGCCGCTTTCAGCCCTCGGATAGTGGCCTATCAGGACCCCACGGACTGGAGGGTGATTGAGAACTGCTTCTACTCTCCTGGAGGCCTTGACTCTATAAACGGCGAGGTCCTCCTGGATACCTTGACCCTCGGTAGTATGAAGGTGTGCGTGGGCGTGCGGTTCCCCTTCACGTACGACACCGCCGGCAAACCGTTGGCCTCATGCGTAGACCCCGCCCTACCTGACAACTTCACCAAAAAGGCCCTTACCGAGACCTACTGCGTCTGGAAGGCCTACCACGACCCCCAGACCCTCATAGACACCGCCCTGGCCATAGACGCCAACGCCTTCAAGGACACGAAGGTGTATATAGACGTGGGTAAGAAGGACGAGCTGACCCTCCTCTCCCACAACAGGGGCTTCAAGCAGGCCCTCTTAGACAAGGGCTTCCCTCGCAACAACCTCGTGTATGTAGAGTTTGACGGGGCGATAGGCTACCCGGCCGACCTCTTCCCCGGTCTCCACAGCACATGGCTGTACGTGCGTCTCAAGAAGTCCTTCACCTTCATCAACCGCGCCCTGAAGGGTGAGGATATAAAGGCCGGAGATTACGACGAAGCGGAGGGAAACGACTATGAGTAGGAACCTCTTCCCTACCCTCTCCGCCAACTTCGGGGATAAGGTTGGCCCCGAGGTGGAGACGAGGGACTTTACGACGGTCTATGTGGCCAAGGAGGCTATAGGGGACGTCCTCAAGTTCGCGAGGGACGTCCTCGGCTTTGACCTCTTCGTGTATATAACGGCCGTGGACTACCTGGGGTGGAAGGCCACCCCCCTACCCCACAACAAGAGGTTTGAGGTGGTCTATCACCTCTACTCCACCCACCATAAGGACCGGATACGCTTCAAGGTGGCCGT
>WGAN01000204.1 GCA_015494805.1 Caldifarciminota bacterium | reverse complement strand
CTTCCCCGACCCGGATACCCCCGTTATGACGACAAAGCTGTCTTTGGGTATCTCAACGGTTATGTTCTTCAGGTTGTGCTGTTTCGCTCCCTTGACCACCAACTTTCGCATGGAAGCGGGTATTATACTGGGAAAAAGTGTTCAGATCAAGGCTTTGAGGTTCTGCCACTCCTGCGGTTCTATGCCGTAGAGCCTTGGGACGAGGTGGTCTATCTCCTCTTCCAGGCGTTTGACTCCATCAGGGGAGTTGTGGGGAGCGTAGTCGGGGGAACTGACCTCCTCCAGAATCTCGTCCACGGTTTCTACGAGGCGGCGGTGGAGGGGATGGGAAATTCGCAAGGGAAATTTCCTCCCCACAGTTTTATTTGGTTAATATTGAACATTATAGCGAAATTACGAACAAAAACGTAATTTTAATCCACGATTATCCAAGTTCCTCAAGCATCCAATGAAGGAAATGATGATGATTAATTTGATGACGTTCAAAAATACTGCATATTTTTGATGTAATTTGAGAATAATCCCTAATCCCTGCTTTTTATATTCTTCACCATTCCACAGATTCCATCATGCGTATTCCAGCTGTATAATTAAACCTTATGATGTGGATCTTAGCATCACTTCCTACATCGCCCTTGACTGTTGTCAAACCCGCCGTTGAGCGGCGGGCGGAGTTGCCTCCCGACAGTACCATCCGTTTGAACACCCTAACCTTCAGCCGTACGTACGTTTGCGCTCCACGGGATGACTACCTGTGGATGGTAACGGACCGGTACGACGTAGTTCACGACATAGACGGCAACGGCCTCGTAGATATACCCTTCACGGCGGCCGACTACGAGAGTGATGGATGGAGCAGCAGTTGGCCCGGTTATACCTACGTAGCTTTCCAGACCTCCCCTGGAAACTTCTCGTGTCAGGCCATATCCAACCGACACGACACCCCCTACGGTGTATCCGTGGGAGACTTCAATGGGGACAGCAGAATTGATGTCGTATTTGCAACAGCGAGGGACAACGCTGCCTTTACCTTGAGGAACGACGGGGGCTGGTCCTTCACCGAGCAGAGGATAGGTTCCGGAGGGGGCTTCCCCAACCACTTGGCTGTAAGGAACGTGGATGCCGGTCCAGGTGCCGAGGTCTTATACACCGATGAGAACGGTTACCTCTACCAGTACTCTTACACCACCAGCTCCCTAACCACCGTCAATACCTCCTGTGCGGAGGGCTTGGCAGTTGAGGACCTCAACGGAGACAGCCAGCAGGACGTCATCTGTGGTACGGGGAACGCCTACACCAGCGGTCGCATTATCTACCAGATAAGGACGGGTAGTTCGTGGTCCAGCATACGCTACGTCACCACGACCACGAGGTACTACCACGGGGTCAAGGCCGCTGACATAAACGACGATGGTAGGGTGGATGTGGTATCCTGTGTAGGTCCCACCGTCTACGTCTGGTACAACAACGGTGGTACCTACCCGACCTTCACCGAGAGGTCCTATTCAACCGGATCCTCCGCCAGTGTGGATGCCTGCGAGGTTACCATAGCCGACCTTGACTGCGACGGCGATGGGGACGTAGTTTGGTCCTATTACGGTAGTTCCTCCCCATCCATAGTTATACTTGTAAATGACGGTTCCACCCCTTACCCCAACCTTGTCCCCCAAACGCTTGAGTCCGGCGCCTACAGCGTTTATGGGGTTGCCGTGGGTCTCATAAATGACGACCGTAAAGCCGACATCATAGCCGGTCTGAACAACGGTCTCTACATATACTACAACACCTCTCCTGTAATTGACTCCCTCTGCGACCCCTTCGGAGTAGGGGGCGACGAGCTAACCGTATCCGAGAGGACGGTTGAGCCTATCCCCACCGTCGCCGGCTTCAGGGTTGAGGGACGTACGGCCATACTTGAGCTGACGGCACCTTCCAAGGGGATGGATTACGCCCTCTACGAGGTGAGCGGCAGGTTGGTGCGGAAAGGCAAGGCCGAGGGTAAGGAGTTGCGGCTTGAGGTACCGAGGAGCGGGACGTACTTCCTGAAGGTACGGTACGACCGGGGTCACTTGGACTACTTCTCCAAGGTCTTCGTGGTGAGGTAGCAATATGACGCAAAGAAAGGGATGTTCCGACCGTATAATCAAACCCTATGATAGGGATAGTTGCGATTTTGCCCGTAGCACCGTTGGATATATCCGAACCCGTCGTTGAAAGGCGGGCGGAGTTGCCTCCCGACAGTACCATCCGTTTGAACACCCTAACCTTCAGTCGCACGTACGTTTGTACCCCACGGAACAACTACCTGTGGATGGTAACGGACCGGTACGATGTAGTTCACGACATAGACGGCAACGGCCTCGTGGATATACCTTTCACGGCAGCGAACGGCGGTGCACCTTGGCCCGGATACGCGTACGTAGCCTTCCAGACCTCTCCCGGTAACTTCTCCTGTCAGGCTGTATCCAACCTACACAACACCCCCTACGGTATATCTGTGGGGGACTTCAACGGAGACAGTAGGCTGGACCTCGTATTCTCAACGGCGAGGGACAACGCCGCCTTCACCTTGAGGAACAACGGGGGCTGGTCCTTCACCGAGCAGAGAATCGGTTCCGGAGGAGGCTTCCCTAACCATATAGCTATCAGGAACGTAGATGCCGGTCCCGGTGCCGAGGTGCTATATACGGACGAGTACTATCGCCTCTACCAGTACTCCTACACGAGCAGCTCCCTGACCACCGTCAATACCTCCTGTAAGGAGGGTCTGGCTGCGGAAGACCTCAACGGAGACAGCCAGCAAGACGTCATCTGCGGTACGGGAAACGCTTTTTCGGGTGGCCGCATCATCTATCAGATAAGGACGGGTAGCTCGTGGTCCAGCATACGTTCCGTCACATCAACTTCAAGGTACTACCATGGGGTCAAGGCCGCCGATATAAACGACGACGGTAGGGTGGATGTGGTGTCTTGCGTGGGTCCCACCGTCTTTGTATGGTACAACAACGGTGGTACTTACCCGACTTTCACCGAGAGGTCCTATTCCGTTGGTTCTTCTTCTGGCATAAACACCTGCGAGGTCACCATAGCCGACCTTGACTGCGATGGCGATGGGGACATAGTTTGGTCCCAAGGGTACGGAGGTGGTTCCCCGTCCATTGTAATACTCATAAACGATGGTTCTACACCTTATCCCAACTTTTCAAGGCAACCTTTGGAGTCGGGATCCTACGTCGTCTACGGCGTGGCCGTTGGGTTGGTCAACAACGACCGTAAGGCTGACATCATAGCCGGTCTGAACAACGCCCTCTACATATATTACAACACCTCCCCCATAGACGACTCCCTCTGCGACCCCTTCGGAGTAGGGGGCGACGAGCTAACCGTATCCGAGAGGACGGTTGAGCCTATCCCCACCGTCGCCGACTTCAGGGTTGAGGGACGTACGGCTATACTTGAGCTGACGGCTCCCTCCAAAGAGATGGATTACGCCCTCTACGAGGTAAGCGGCAGGTTAGTGCGGAGGGGTAAGGCCGAGGGTAAGGAGCTACGGCTTGAGGTACCGAGGAGCGGGACGTACTTCCTGAAGGTACGGTACGACCGGGGCCACTTGGACTACTTCTCCAAGGCCTTCGTAGTGAGGTAGAGGTCCAAAAAGGCGGAGGGGACGGCTGTATAATACACACCCCACGGGGCGGTAGCTCAGGTGGGAGAGCGCCGGAATCGCACTCCGGAGGTCGGGGGTTCGAGTCCCCTCCGCTCCATTTAAGGGCGGTTAGCTCAGCGGTGAGAGCACCGGTCTTACAAACCGGGGGTCGGAGGTTCGAATCCTCCACCGCCCACTTTTAAACGGCTCCATTCACGTCCTTAGAATTCCTAAAATGTTCCCTCTGTTTTTGACCATCACCATAAGCGACAGCATATACGTACGGAGGCCGAGTAAGGGACCTTACTATACCCTCCTCGGAGCTTCAGCCCTATCGCTGGCCTTGGGCGGTTCGGGTGTCGTCATCGGATTGACGGCCAAAGATGAGAGGACGGAGAACTTGGGGACAGCCCTGTTCGTTGCAGGTGGGCTGCTCTTTACCGTCAGCACGACCTTAGCCCGCTTTATGTACGGCGATTACGGAGGAGGAACCGTATCCTGTTGCGTAAAGGGTGGGGCCTGCGTCCTATTGACCGGTGCGTCGGTTATGTACGACAGTACCGACGTCTCCCTCCCCGTCGCTGCTGGCACCGCCCTCTCCTACCTCGCCTGTCTGACATCGTCCATATACGATGCGATGGAGGTCCATAACATCGCCAATATGAAGGTAAAACTGGTGGAGGTAGTGCGGTACGATACGGTCTCCGATACGGTCTATGACACCGTACGGGTCAAGGAGAGGGATACCGTCGTAGTGGTAAAGGTCGTCAGAAAGGTGGAAAGACACCGCTACCGGAGACGTATAACAGCCGAAGATAGGGAGAGGGCCAAGAGGGAGTACCGTTTGGGTCTTGAAGCATACGCCAGAGACGACCTCGTGGAAGCTCTAAGGCACTTTGAGAGGGCGTTGGAGTATGACCCCACGTACGAGAAGGCACGGGAGGCCGTGAGGAGGTTGAGGAGCCGTCTCCAAAAGAAGTAAGGTTCGGGGGTAAAATATCCGTAGGTATGAGACGGAATTTAGGGATTGTTTTGATGCTCTTAGCGGCGCTCCCCTCGTGTAGGAAGGAGGGACAACCCTCTCCCTCCGAGACCGTTCCCCCACCTTCGGCCCCCAAGGTTGAGGCCAAACCTTGGTACGGCGGGGCGGATCTGGAACTGACTTGGAGACCGGTGGAGTACGCCGAAGAGTACGTAGTTTACGGTGATGGAAGCCCCCTAATCCGGACCGAGGATACTGCCGTCATCCTCAACGGAGGCGATGGGGTGTATGCCGAAATTGAGGTGTGCGCCCAGAACGATGTAGGTAGGGCCTGTAGCACCCTCAACCTGACCCCTTGGGAGGGATCCGTTAGCGATATAGTCTCCCATGACCTGACGGGCAACTCCTGGGTGAGGATAGACTTCACCACCCCCTCCATCAACGCCCTCCAGCAGGACGACGTAGACCCCAACGTTATCAACACAGGCTACTTCCTCCTCTACAACAACTACGGCTACGCCGAAATTAGGGACGCCGGAGCCACTCCCGTAGGCCAGGCTAGGATGGAGATGGCTTTCAGCGACAACATGAGCGGTTTCCTCGCCCCCGGTCCGGGTAATTACAATACTGTCCAAAACGTAGTCAGCGGTGGTTTCTACTTCTTCTGGGCCGACAACACCTCTGCTGGCTACGGCTCTATGGACGAGAATGACTACTTCGGCGCCATTAGGGTGGACGACCTCAACAGATCCGGTGGGGGCTACGTGGCCAACTTCACCATATACATCCAGCACAATGTGCCGGGCCTCCGATGGATAAAGTTCTGATCACCACACCTGCCAGCGCACCTGCACCTTGAAGACCTCCTTCTCGTAGTTGTGATGAAGGCCCTCCGGGCTGTCCCCCGTAAGCCTCTTGTTTATGGCGAGGTAGATGCCCGTCAAGGGGCGAGGTTCGTAGAGGAGGACGAGGTTCCCCTCAAGGTAGTTCCCTCCCCACAGGTCGTCCCGCGTGTAGTTCAGGTAGGGCTTTGCGAGGATGCCGTAGGGTAGGGGTATCTCCCCGTAGTACTGTACGGCCTTCAGGTCGTCAAGGACCGTCCTGTACGCGTAGGCCACCAGACCGACGT
>WGAN01000203.1 GCA_015494805.1 Caldifarciminota bacterium | reverse complement strand
GAGAAGACACCGTCCGTAACTATCAGCGCCCTCTTACCCTCGTGGCGGTGCTCCTTCAACTTCCTCTCAAGGTCCTCAACGTCGGCGTGGGCATACCTGACTATCTTCGCACGGGAGAGCCTACACCCGTCTATGATGGAGGCGTGGTTCAACTCGTCAGAGAATATCACGTCCCCTCTGCCAACGATGGCGGGGATGACGGAGAGGTTGGAGTTAAAGCCGCTCTGGTAGGATATGACGTCCTCGGCCATCTTGAACTCGGCCAGCATCTTCTCCAGCACCTTGTGGAGGGTCATAGTACCGGAGATGGTGCGGACGGCCGCCGGCCCTATACCGTACTCCTCTATGGCCCTCTTGGCTGCCTCTCTTAGGCGGGGTTCGTTAGCGAAGCCGAGGTAGTTGTTGGAGGTGAGGTTCAGGACCCTCTTCCCGTCCACTACTATCCAAGCGTCAACGGGCGATTGAACGGTGCGGATATAGACGTAGAAACCCGTATCCTTAAGGTTCTGAAGCTCCTGCGCCAGCTCCTCGTTGAACTTCAGGTTTGCCATAGGGGGGTATTTTACCCCCGTGGGAACCTCCCTTAGAATACAGCGAATGATAGCCTTACTGATAGGGAGCTTCGTCAAGGAGGTCAAACCCGTCCAGGGGGAGGTTATAACCTTCAGGGTACAGCTCCCCCCCGGAGTCGGGTACGGGGTAAGGTGTTCCGCCTGCGATTACACCGAGCATAACTCGGAGGGCGTCAGGTACTTGGAGGTACGGGTTAGGGACAGAGACAGGGTGGTGGTGTCCTTTCCCGACGTCAAGGGCCGAAAGGGGGCGAGGATAAACGAGAGGGTCCACGCCCTCCTTGCCAGCGTTGAGAACCCCCATCCCGAATGGGTACGAAGGATGCCTCTGAAGGCTCCCCCTCCGGAGAATCCCTTCAACAGGGCGGAGGTATGGGTGAAGCTGAAGCTGACGAGGGCGGGGGTGTACGAGATAACCTACGACCAGTTGAGGGACCTCGGCATAGACCCCTCCCTCTACCCGGTAAGCACCTACAAGATGATAGCGATGTTGGACACCTTCCCTACGGCCGTAGATTCGGCCGGGGTCTGGGGGAGGGAGGTGAGGATATGGGTGGATACGGCCGGTAAGCGGATACTCTTCTGGGGTGAGCCGATGAGGTCCTACAGGGTGGTGGATACGACGGTCATATTCTTCCAGAACCCCTACACGGATACGAGCGTCTACTTCCTCGGCCTCGGTGGTGAGGATGGAAGCAGGATAGAGGTCGCAAGCTATCCCGCCGGCCCATCTGCCGTACCCCTAAGCGCCTACAGATGGGAGGAGGAGAGGTACAACATAGGCAAGAAGGGGAGGGTGTGGTTCGGCAGGGAGATGATACGGTTGGCTACGGATCCGGACAGGGACTTCGGGGACACCTTCAGGTTGAGGGATCTGGACGAGGATCGCGGGGCGATACTCTTAAGGAGTGGGGTCGCGGCGAGCGAATTCTCGGATACGGCTCTGGTCGTTCTTCAGGTGAACGATTACTTCTGCGACAGCGTCAGGCTCGTACCCGCCAGCTACGGCGACCTAACCTGCACCCCCATAGTCGTACGGGGGCTGAACGACATAGTCTATACCCTCAAGGCGATAGCCACATCCCAGACCGTCTATCTTGACTACTACGAGATCATCTACCACTCAACGGGGAACTACAGCAATCAGGGGACGTTTTTAGTAAAGCGAAACGGGAGGTTCACCCTCACCCTAAGGGGAAACAGGCCCGTCTTCGTGTGGGACGTCAGCGACCCCTACTCCCCTCGCATTTTGGAGAGCTACACCTACTCCGGCGGGGTCCTGATCATCAACGACAGCGCCGGCTCCTCCGGATGGGCGAAAATTTACGTTTCCAACTTCGTCCGCCGCCCCCTCTCCCTTGAGATATTTACGCCTGTAGGGTTAAGGGGTGTCTCGGCCGACTACGTGGCCATCGGGTCGGAGCAGTTCGCCTCCCCCTTCTCTTCCCTCCTGGAGTACCGGAAGAACCACCTACCCCGCTTCAACGGTGAGAGGTGGGAGGAATCTTCAGGGAGCGTCCTCTGGGTGAACCTTAAGGACATCTACGACGAGTTTGGTCTCGGAAACCCCGACCCCACCGCCATAAGGAACTTCCTATACTACATGAACACCGTCACCTCCGGTGAGAAACCCCTCTACGTCGTCCTCGTCGGCGATGGCACCTACGATTACAGGGGGCTTTCGCCCTCCTACTTCCCGGACGGCGTGCCACCGTACTACCCAAGGGACGTGAGTCTCTCCATAAACCGCGACAACATGGGGGCCTACGACGACTACTACGCCGACTTTGACGGGGACGGGTACGCCAACGTAGGCATAGGGAGGATCCCTGTAAGGACCGAGGAGGAGTTGCGGGAGTACATCCAGAAGGTCAAGGACTACGAGGCCTTGAAGTACGATGGCCTGTGGCGGTTCCGGATAATGCTCGTGGCCGACGACGAGAGGGCAGGAGACCCTACCACCTGTGAGCCTATCCACACCTATCAGGTCATCTACCAGATACCCCCCAACATCCCTACCTGGGCGATAATCCACCCCTTCCTCCTTCAGGAGTACCCCTTTGAGGGTATGACCAAGCCGGAGGCCACCAAGGACTTCATAAAGGCCTTCAACGGCGGGAACCTGATGGTGAGCTTCTTCGTACACGGGAACCCTCTCCAGATAACCCACGAGAAGCTCTTCGGTCTTGAGGACATCCCCAAGATAAACACCCAAGGGAGGGAGCCTTTCGTCACCATCCTATCGTGTAAGGTGGGAGCGTACGACCGTCTGGATCCCGTCCACGTCTTGGGGGAGGAGCTGATGCTCGGTAGGAACCGCTCCATAGCAGTGCTATCTTCAACCGCCCTCTCCTACGCCACATCCAACGCCTCTTACGCCGCGGAAATATACCACTACATCAGGACATACGGCAAGGCCCCCCTCGGATACCTCGCCCTTCAGGGGAAGAACTTGAGCTTCTACGTCCTCCTCGGAGATCCGGCCGTAATGCTCGCCATACCGGACACTGGAGGTGCCATCCGTACCGTCGGCCTCCCGGAGAGAGGGAAGCAGAACGTTGCCATCGGAGGTGGGGCAGGTAGGTTCGCCGTCTTGGACCTTCCCGACGAGGATACGGTGTCCTTCGTCTGTACGAGCGCCATTTACAAGTACTACAGGGTGAGGCCTACCGCCTTCAACGGGAGGGTGGTGGGCGATACGGTCAGGTACTGGCTACCCTTGAGGGGACGACTTAGCCGTCCGAAGTGGGTCAGGGAGGGGAACTTCCATATTCCCGTATATGACCACAACGAGATGGTGGAACTCCTCTGGTGGAACGGTTGGAGGGCGAAGGTGGGAACCTACCCCTTGGTCAAGATAAACGCCGTCCTCGGTAAGGACAAGCCGAGGGTTGAGGGCTTCTACGCTGGGGACGAGTTGAAGGACGGTTTCCGCCTACCGGTGAAAGCGAAGCTAACCTTCAAGTTCTACAGCAGGGAAGGTTTTGACATCCGTACCACGGGCAAGGGGGCCTCACCGCCGCGTATAATCTTGGACAACAGCCTCTCGGACGTCCTTGAGGCCGAGATCCTATCCGATACCGTAGCCAAAGCCACCTACTGGATAGACTACTCCTCCGATCCGGGCATCCACAACGTAGCCGTCTCCGTCACCAGCGCCCTTGGTATCCGGGGCTACAAGGTTTGGGACCTGAACTTCGTAGAGAAGGATCTAAAGGTCAGGGACGTACTCGCCTACCCCAACCCCTACCGCGGCGGGGACTTCTACCTAACCTTCAAACTCACCCAAGAGGCGAAAGTGGTCGTAAGGCTATACACACCTACGGGGAGACTCGTCCGGTCCTACTCCCTCGGCACCCTGAACTCCGGGTTCAACAGCGTACCCCTCTCCCTACCTAAACTCTCCAACGGCGTCTTCGTCCTAGTCGTCCACGCTTTCAACGATGGAGGCTCTACCAAGGCCTTCACGAGGCTACTCGTATTGGAATAACCCCTTAGAATAGCAGGATGTTCCCAATAAAGGACGACGTACCTTCCCGGAGTGTCCCCTACCTGACTTGGACGGTTATACTCGTAAGCATCGTAATCTTTTTGATGGAAACGCCGGCTATGATCCACAGGTGGGGGTTCGTACCCGCACGCTTCTGGATGGGCGGAGACGAGATAAACATGATAACCTACGCCTTCCTCCACGGCAACCTCCTCCACATCTTCGGCAATATGTACTACCTCTACATCTTCGGGGACAACGTTGAGGACGGCCTCGGAAGGCTTGGCTTCGTTGCCCTCTTCATCACCTCCGCCATCCTCGGAGCCTTCTTCCACGCCATAGCCCACCCCCACTCCACCGCTCCCCTCGTAGGGGCATCCGGCGCCATCTCCGGCGTCCTTGCAGCCTATATGATAATGTATCCGACAGCGAGGATATACACGGTGGTGTGGTGGTGGATATACGAGATACCGGCCTACTACTACATCGGACTCTGGGTCGCCATGCAGTACTTTTACGCCGTAAGCGGTGTGGAGAGCGGAGTAGCCTGGTGGGCGCACATCGGGGGATTCATCGGTGGCATCCCCTTCGGCATCATCGGTAGGATGCTCCGCGACAGGGAGAAGGGGGTCTACTGGGACCTGTGAGGTCCTCCGGCGGTAAAATACCGTCGTGAAGAGGTTGGCGTATCTGCTGCTCGGTCTCGGTGTCGCCCTTGCGGGGTGCGGTTTCTTCAAGGTTGATATAACGACGGACCCTGCGAGGTTCAACATCCCTATTCTCGGATATACCACCCCCATAGGTACCCTCACCGTCTATGCCGAGAAGTACCTACCCCTCAACGACGTACCGGAGGGAAAGTCCCTAGTGAAGTTTAAGGAGATACGGGTCTCTTGGGAGGACTCCGCCAACCTTGACGTGGATTACGAGATCTGGTTCAGCACCAGGGGGCAGGTGGCCAAGGACCCCGACAGTACCAAGCTCTACCTGGAGCTGAAGTGCGACCCCAGTATGGCCGCCCAGTGCGATATCTACTACAACATGGCGAGGGCCAACGGCTACTCTTCGGATACGGCTGATTTGAGCTTTAGGAAGCTCCTACTTAGGGGACGGACAACGGGGGGTAAGGTGAATGCGTACGAAAGGTACCTTGGGGACGACGCCGTGGCTCTTATGGACTCGGTCGTGGAGCAGAGGGGTATGTTCGTCCTGGTGAAGAGTACCCTCCTCGTACCCGGATACACCGACACCGTACGCATCCGCAACTTCGTAATGCACATAAAGGCGGAGTTCAAGTGAAGTTCTCCGTATCCGGTCTTAGGGGACGGATAGACGAAGACCTCACACCGGAGGTGGTGGTACGGTACGCCTCCGCCTTCGCTTCCCTCTTTGAGGCCGGTCCTATGGCTCTGGGGAGGGACACGCGGGAGAGCGGCCCTGCCATCGTCCGGCTCGTCTCCGCCGCTATGATGTGGATGGGCCATACCATTCACGACTTCGGGATCGTACCCACGCCCGTCTTTCTCCGCCTCATCCGCCTCACCCGCTCTAAGGGTGGGATAATGGTCAGCGCCAGCCACAACCCCCCACAGTGGAACGCCCTCAAGTTCGCCTTCGGGGATAGATTGAGCCGGGAGGGTGAGGTACGGGCCATAGCAGAGAGGTTGGCTTTCCCAAAAGTAGCGAAGGGGAGGATCGGGAAGTACTACGATGGTAGCAGCCGCGTCTACGACCTCTACCTCTCTACCCTTGGCGACCTCGCCCATCCCCTGAAAGGGCTACGGGTGGTGGTAGATTCGCAGAACGGGGCGACGGCTGGGTGGGTAGCCCGCCTTCTTACGGACTTAGGGGCGGAGGTCCTCCCCATCCGCAACCTTTACGGTCCCCTGCCGCCGGACCCGGAACCGAAGGCCGAGAGGTTCGGGGAGATGGACACCCTCTTGAAGGGTGGGCGGTACGATGTCGGTTTTGGGTACGATCCCGACGGCGACCGCGTCCTCGTTGGCCTTAAGGGTATAGGCGTCCTGACGGAGGAGCAAACTACCGCCCTCGCCCTCTACGCCGCCAGCCGCTACCTTGACGTAGGGGAGGTGGCCGTCCTCAACTACTCAACCTCCATCCTAAGCGAAAAGGTGCTTGAGAGAGCTGGCCTGAAGGTGGTAAGGTACAAGGTGGGGGAGCCTAACATCGTTGAGAGGTTGGAGGAGATGGGTGGGGTACTTGGGGGTGAGGGAAACGGGGGGTTGATATACCTGCCGTTCTCTAAGGGAAGGGACGGGGTCCTCGCTGCCCTCTTAGTTAGCCGTCTGGTCCTTGAAGGGGAGGTACCGGAGGAGGTGGTGCGTACCGTCCCGAACATAGGTAAGGCCAAGCTAAGGATGCCGGTTGAGGAGGCCATAGGAGTCTTTGAGGACGTAGTGAAGGGATGGGAGTTAGACAGGACGGACGGCTACTACTACCGACGGGGAGACAACTGGCTCCACGTCAGGCCTTCCAACACGGAACCGGTAGTTAGGGTGATATGGGAGGGAGACAGCGACTTCTACGCCGCCGTTGAGGAGAGACTGCGGAGAATCTGAAGTCCCGTTATCGGAGAGCCGGGACTTCAAACTTCATTGTTCAAATTCCACAAGGTAGATTTGGGACCGCCGGATTGAGGACACGCGACATTATCTCCTGAAGCTCGTTCAAATTCCACAGGGTAGATTTGGGACGCTCCTCCTCGTGGAGCCTCTTGAACCTGCGGAGCGTCGTTCAAATTCCACAAGGTAGATTTGGGACTGAGCATGTAGGAGACGAAGGCGTCTTCGGAGTGGAGTTCAAATTCCACAAGGTAGATTTGGGACCGTGATGATCTACGCGACTTCGTTAAGATGCTCATAGGTTCAAATTCCACAAGGTAGATTTGGGACATAGATCTTCACTCCGTCATAGTCCCATATGCCTACGAGTTCAAATTCCACAAGGTAGATTTGGGACTAACATATGAAGTCCCGAAGAACCCGATCGTAACGATGTTCAAATTCCACAAGGTAGATTTGGGACTGGTACCGGCTTACCCTCCGAGTCCAGATACATATCGTGTTCAAATTCCACAAGGTAGATTTGGGACAAAATAGGGTCGGTTAGGGTGAGGGCGTTATCTGTCGTTCAAATTCCACAAGGTAGATTTGGGACTCCAGACTGCCGACATAAGCCGGTTTATCAAGGCCTTGTTCAAATTCCACAAGGTAGATTTGGGACAAGAGTTCCCGGAAGGCCTTAGAAACTTCACTGAAGAGTTCAAATTCCACAAGGTAGATTTGGGACGGGGGATAATAATGAAAATTAAGCGATATTACCCCTGTTCAAATTCCACAAGGTAGATTTGGGACCGTTCTCCAGCGCCGGAGCGAGGACGAGGCTTAAGATGTTCAAATTCCACAAGGTAGATTTGGGACGTGTAGTAGTTTGTCAGTACCTCCTTACCGTTGATGAGTTCAAATTCCACAAGGT
>WGAN01000202.1 GCA_015494805.1 Caldifarciminota bacterium | reverse complement strand
GACCTGCACCAGAACCGGCCGATCCTCCTCCAAGACGTTCCCGTAGGCGTCCTCTATGCGGGTTATGAAGTATATGTTCGGCCTCTTACCGTAGTTCATCAAGGTTGAGACCGCCCTTACCATATCCCACACCGTCACCTCCACCCCACCGAGGGCCATTGAGGGGAAGGGCTTTATGGGGCTGGATACCCCCATCTTCCGGGCTATCTCGGCCACGTACCACGGACCCACGTCAAGGGTCAGCTTCACGGCCGGTACGTTCTTGGAGAGGGCCAAGGCCCTCCGCAGGGTTATGAGGCCCTCGTACTTACCGTCGTAATTCTTGGGCGCCCATATGCGGCCGAGGTCGTCCATAAACTCCACCGGCTCGTCCCTTATGGTGTCCCCCGGCGACCACCCCCTGGAGAAGGCCGCCGTATATACGAAGATCTTGAAGGCGGACCCCGGTTGCCTGTGGGCCTGACGGACCCTGTCAAACTGGGAGTGCTGGAAGTCCCTACCACCCACGTAGGCCAGTATCCCGCCGGTGGTATCCACGGCCAAGAGGGCCGCCTGAAGGTACTTGGGCTTCCCCCCCTTGTACTCGGCGTACGTGGGTTTCAGGAACCTCTTCCACTTCTTCTCGTAGTTGTTCAAGGATGTGCGCACCACCCCGACGGCCATCCTCTGTAGGTCAAGGTCCAAGGTGGTGTATATCTTACCCCCTCCCCTGTACAGGAAGTTCTCGCCGTACTTGTCTATGACGTACTGCCGTACGAGTTCGGCGAAGTAGGGGGCATCGCCCCCGAAGGTGGTCTTGGGCCTCGGTTGGAGCTTTGGGGGATGGGCTACGAGGCTGTCGTACTCCCTCTTGGTTATGAACCCCTCCTTATACATCCTCCACAGTACGACCTTCCTCCTCTTGTTGGCCAGGTCCGGGTGGCGGTAGGGGGAGAAGCGGTTGGGGTTCTTGGGGATACCGGCGAGGAGGGCCGACTCGTTCACGTCCAGGTCCTTGGCCTCCTTACCGAAGTAGAACTTGGCGGCGGACTGCACCCCATATACTCCCTCACCGAAGTATATCTGATTGAGGTACCTCTCCAAGATCTCGTCTTTGGTGAAGGTGGCCTCCAACTTCAGGGCAAGGGCCAACTCCTTTATCTTCCTCTTCAGGGTCCTGCTGTGAGTTAGGAACATGTTGCGGGCGAGCTGCTGGGTTATGGTGGAGCCGCCCTGTCTGACCCGCATAGAGAGGAGGTTGACGAGCATGGCCTTGAATGTGCGCTTCAGGTCCACCCCCCAGTGCCTGTAGAACCTCTTGTCCTCAAGGGCGATGAAGGCCTTACGGATGTTCGGGGATATGCGGGATAGGGGGACGTACTCCCTCCGCTCCTCGTAGAACTGGTATATCACCCTGCCCTTACGGTCGTACATCGTGGTGGCCTGTGGGGGTTTGAAGGCCTCTATCCGCTCTATGTCGGGAAGGTCTTTGGAGTTTACGACCAGAAGGACGACGAGGGCAAAGAAACCTCCCACTACGAGGAGCAGCCCCACCACCCCCGCCATTACGAAAAGCCTTAGCTCCTTCTTCAAACTCTCCAAGCCCCCTATTCTAACGGTGTTGCATATCCGGTTCGTCCTTCTCTTAGACCGGTGCGGGTAGGATGCCTATCATCTTCCGGACACCCTTGGTTTTAGCTGATGGAGGGATATCCTACTCACCGGTTGGAGCCGTACGGTGCCCTTTCAAAAGCCGAAAGTTGAACTTCAAAAAACCGGAGGTATTGAGCCGATATAGGGATACCCACCTACCGTCCGATTACGTATAGGGCTTCCGAATTTACAGGTCATAGAAAATGGGATAGTATTCAGAAATTAAAAATACTGAACAAGAGGTCTCCGGCGAAACTTCCCGCATTAACAAGACTGGCCATCCCCGATACCGTTAAGGATCCGTTAATGGAAAGTGCGGGGGTCTTAAAACTTGCGGTTTATTGAAGGTGCGGATAGGATTATCTTCCTATTGGCGTAATACACCCTCTATCAGCGTAATCCCAAACCGGAATCTGGGTTTCAAGAAACCGACCTAACTGCCAGATTCTTGCACGCCCTATGCAAAAATTCTGACAGCGACGGAACTTTGGACCGACAAGATCGGCATCACCCAATAACCCACAAAGTCCGGAGGTGGTTCTCATCTCCCTCACGGAGACTAATGCGAGCGTAAAATTCCCACCGTTTTTGTTTAAGTAAGGGAAAAATGGAAGTGCTGCTTACGTTTGTCCTCGGTTTCATCTTCGCGGAGATCCTCATCTACGCCCGGCTGAACCGCTTTGACACGATAAGCGGTCTGGCCACCCTGGAGGATCTGACGGTCGCCAAGGCCATCGCCATGGCCATAGGGGTGGGAGCCATCCTGGTCTACGGTGAGGTGGCCCTCGGTATGGCTACCTTCCACGTAAAGCCTTTGCTCTTGGGTGGGGTGATCCTCGGAGGTCTGGTCTTCGGCGCCGGGATGGCCATCCTCGGGTACTGCCCCGGCACCCTCTTCGTATCCGCTGG
>WGAN01000201.1 GCA_015494805.1 Caldifarciminota bacterium | reverse complement strand
CCCTCCCAGAAGGCCCTACCGTCCCTAAGGACGACGTACGCACCTCCCCCCTCCCCACCCACCTCCGGCCCCCGGTATCGGGTGGTCCGGTACCCCGCCCTCCCCGTCCATCCCCCGTAAGCCCGCAGTGGGTCCGGCTCTTCCACCACCGGCAGTTCCTTGAACCTCTCAAGGGACCTCCGTAGGACCTCCACCTCTACCTCAAGGAGCCTCTCGTCCATCTCGGAGGCGAAGAAAAGTTCCGTAAGGAGGCGCACATCGGGGCCTTCCTTCACTACGGTGTAGGTGGAAGGCAGGGGTGGGATCAGGGTCCTTCCAGGTAGAAGGGCCTTCAGTTCCCCGTATATGGTATAGGCCAGATCGTAGGATGGTGATACGACCTCCCACCCGGCGTACAGTTCGGAGCGGCTCGGTACCTTCTCCTCGTACGCGTTGTGGTGGATGCTAAGGAAAATATCCGGTTTGATCCTCCTCACCATCTCCACCCTCTCACCGAGGGACAGGTAGGTGTCCCCCTCCCGTGTTAGATGGACCTCCCACCCCTTTAGGCTCTCTGCCAGCTTCAGGGCAACCCTTAGATTCAGTTCTTTCTCCGGTACCGTCCCCTGTAGGGTACCGGTGGAGCGGCCCCCGTGTCCAGGATCTATCAGGAGCCTCACCTTACGATCACCCTCCGGGTCTTCCCCCTGAACTTGACGAACCACACCCCCCGCTTTAAGGTCACCTCCTTGCGGCCCCTCACCTCGCCCTTACGGACGAGCCGGCCGTCGTAGGCGTATATCTCGTAGCGACCCTCACCGACGAGGGAGAGCCTGTTGCCGGAGACCAGCACCTCCTCCCTACCCGTACGCTCGCCCTCGGAGACGGAGAGGTCATCTCCCTCCCCCGTTGGACAGGGATCGGTGGCGTAGTACACCTCGTAGTTCCCGGAGACGTCCGAGGACCAAACTATGTGCCAGTAGCCGTCGTCGTACGCGACGCTCACCGCACCGTCGTGGGCGGAGTTGTCCGTGAGCCTCTGGAGGGAACTCCAACTGTTGCCCCAGTTCGTCGTTATCTTGCAGACTATCTCCCAATCCCCGTCTAAGCTGTCCATCCAGTACAGCCTCGCCTCACCCGTGGGGGCCGCCTTGACGAAGGGGTTCCAGGACTTGGTAGGGGTGCCGGAGAGGTTGGACGGCCCCAGCCACGTTGAGCCTCCGTCAAGGGACCTCTTGTACAGGACCTCCTTGTTGCCGAACCTCTCGTCCACCCACATGTAGTAGATGACGTTGTTATACACGTCCATGCTACCTATGGGACGGCTGTAGAAACCGCTCCCCCCGGCGTTCTGACCGGACATATCCACAGTACTGGACCACGTGGCCCCCCCGTCGGTACTCCTCCTGTACTTCGCCCTCTTCTCCGTGGTGTTGTATGTCATAAACCACAGGTGGACGTTTGAGGGACGGGCGGGGTCCACCTTTATTATGGGCGAGTCGGAGAGGTCCTGTAGGTCGTCCGACGTCCAACTGGAGCCGAGGTTGGAGCTGCGCTTGTAATATACGTTGTAGAAGGATATGAGGAAAACCGGTCGGTTGTCGGCCCAGGCGAGGTGCATAACGGGGCCGTTGAGAGCTACGGAGGGGGCCTCCTGGTTGTAGGAGGTGTAGGAGGTTATGGGACTCTGCTCCGGACCCCACGTCGCTCCCCCGTCCTCGGAGACCCGGTACTTTATATCCACGTTTCCGCCCCCCGCATCCACCTCGTAGGCGATTACGACGGTATCTCCGCTGCACTCCACCCACAGCTCCTGACCGAAGTCCCTCGGCCCCGCCAGGACCACCTTCGGCTCCCACGTCCTACCACCGTCTACGCTCCTCCTGTAGTACAGGCGGCCGTAGTGGGACCAGGTGTCGGAGTTGAACCAGGCGACGTGGACCTTACCGTTGCAGGCGGCGACGTTCTGGGTACTCCTCTCCGTTGGGTGGTTCCAGGTGTTGAGGTAAGGCCGGTCTTGGAGGGGATCATCGCTCAAGTTCACGGGCGTCGTGCAGGCGCAAGCAGAAATCAGAAAGCTCCACATATCCACCCCGGTATTTTAAAGCCAAACTCCACAGCGTTGCAACCGGTGCTTCACACTATCTTGAGTATCCGGTAGTGCCGCTTCCCCCTGCGGAGTACTATCACCTTGCCGTCTATTGCATCCCCTAAGGTTATACGCTGGCCAACGTCGGAGATACGGACGTTGTTTATATACACCCCTCCACCCTTTATCAGCCGCTTCGCCTCCCCCTTACTCTTGGCTATCCCACCTATCACCAGAAGGTCCACGACCGGCATCCCTTCCCTCAAGGCGTCGGCCTCCACCTCGGCGGAGGGTACCTCCGAGAATACGTCCAACAGGTCCTCGGCAGACATACCCTCAAGTGATCCGCCGAACAGGACCTCCGTCGCCCTCTTTGCCCGCTTCAGGCCCTCCTCCCCGTGGACGAGGCGGGTCATCTCCTCCGCCAGTCTCCTCTGGGCCTCCCTCCTCTCCGGCCTCTCCCTTACCGCCCTCTCCAACTCCGCTATCTCCTCCTCGGCAAGGAAGGTGAAGAGCTTGAGGTACCTTATCACGTCCCTGTCCTCCGTATTCACCCAGAACTGGTAGAAGCGGTAGGGGGTGGTCCGTTCGGGGTCCAGCCATACGGAGGTCCCCGCCTCCGTCTTACCGAACTTCTTTCCGGAGGCCGTCGTCAGGAGGGGGAGGACGAGGCCGTAGGCTCTGTCTCCGCGCACCTTCCTTATGAGCTCAATGCCGGCCGTTATGTTGCCCCACTGGTCGCTCCCCCCTATTTGCACCTTACAGCCGTACCTGTCGTAGAGCTGCAGGAAGTCGTAGGCCTGCAGGAGCATGTACGTAAATTCCGTGAAGGATATCCCCCCCTCCCTACCGAGCCTGCTCCTCACGGACTCCTTCTGGAGCATGTAATTCACCGTGAAGTGCTTCCCTACGTCCCTAAGGAACTCTATGAAGCCCAGGGGCTTCAGCCACTCGGCGTTGTTGACCACGACGTAATCGTCCGTAAACCTCTCCACTATCCCTTTAAGTTGGGCGGTTATACTCTCCACGTTCCGCTCTATCTCCTCCTCCGGGAGTAGGGGCCTCTCCCTCTCCTTGCCGCTGGGGTCCCCTATCAAGCCCGTCCCTCCCCCTATAACGAAGATGGGGCGGAAGCCGTACCGGGAGAACCTTATCAGGGTTATTACGGGTAGGAGGTGGCCCACGTGGAGGCTGGGACCCGTGGGGTCAAATCCGGCGTATACGGGACTCCTCTCCCCCTTCAGGAAGTCCTCCGCCCCTTCGGTCAGGTCGTATATGACCCCGCGCCACTTGAGGTCGCTCAAGAGGTCCTTCACGGCGGCAATTATACGAGGGTATCCCGTTTGCTTTCCTTCCCCTTAGGCTCCAGGACCCTCGCCACCCATATGCTAACCTCAAACAGGAAGATTAAAGGAAGGGACATCAGGAGGAGGCTGAACATATCCACCGTGGGGGATATTACCGCCGTCAGGACGACGATGGCGACGATTATCTCCCTCCGCCTCCTCGCGAGGAAGGAGGACCTGACTATGCCGAGTTTGGCCAGTATACCGACGGCGACGGGCAGCTCAAAGACGACCCCGAAGATTACCGTACTCCAAAAGACGAAGTCCAGGTACTGGTTGGCGTTTACCATCGTCGTGAAGCCCTCGGAGAAGGAGAGGAGGAACTGGACGGCCCTCGGTACGATGACTAAGATAGACATAAAGGCCCCGGCGTAGAAGAGGAGGAGGGCGCTCAAGAGGACGAGGGCGGCAGCCCGCTTCTCATGAGGGTAGAGGGCAGGCTCTACGAACCTCCATGCCTCCCACAGGAAGTAGGGGAAGGTGAAGAAGAGGGCGGAGATGAGGGCGACCTTCAGTCGCACAAAGAAGGGGTCTTGAACGCTGAAGAGGTAGAGCTTCCCCACGGGTTTGGCTATGAAGGCGAGGATGGGCCTGTGGAAGAACCACATAACGCCAACGGCGAGGAGGTATACGAGGACGGCCCTTATGAGCCTTACCCTCAACTCCTCAAGGTGGGGTACCCACTCCTCCCAGCTCCACCCCTCCATTACGTCCTCCCCGCGAGGAGCTGCATTATCTCAACGGCGTTGGTGGCCGCCCCCCTGCGGAGGTTGTCCGCCACCACCCAGGCGCTCAAGAGGCGGGGGTTGTCCGGGTGGAACCTCAAGCGGCCCACGAAGACCTCGTCCCTCCCCTCAACGTCGGCAGGGGTGACGTAGTCCTCACCGAGGAGGACGAGGCCGGGGAACCTCTCTAAGACCTTATACACGTCCTCTATGGGGGGGGCGCTTCCGAGGAGTACGTGGACGGCCTCGCTGTGGCCCACCTTGACGGGTACCCTGACCGTCGTCGGATTTACGGGGACGTCGGCGTGGAGTATCTTCTTGGTCTCGTTTATCATCTTCCACTCCTCCTTGGAGTACCCCTCTACGAACTCCCCTATCTGGGGGATGACGTTCCGGTGAATACGCTTGGCGAAGGGCGTGTTGTCGTAGAAACCTCCCTCTTCCTCCGCCTCAAGGGCGAAGAGGCCCTTGTACCCGGCACCGGAGACGGCCTGGAAGGTGACGACGTGGACTTCCTCTACGCCGAAGGCGTCCAAGAGGGGCTTGAGGAACATAACCATCTGGATGGTGGAGCAGTTGGGGTTGGCTACTATGCCGCTGTGGTTGAAGGCGTCCTTCGGATTGACCTGGGGGACGACGAGGGGTACCTTCGGGTCCATCCGGTAGGCCGAGGAGTTGTCTATGACCACGGCCCCGCGGGCTACGAAGGCCGGGGCGTACATCCTTGAAGCCTCCGCTCCCGCCGAGAAGAGGGCGAAATCCACCTCCGGTATCCCCTCCTTTATATCCCTGACCACGTACTCCCTGCCGAAGAAATTCACCTTCTTACCGGCGGAACGCCTCGTCGCTATGGGGTAGAGTTCCACCGGTTCCTGTGGGGCCACCTTCTCCTCTAAGACCCGGAGCATCGTCTGGCCCACCAAACCGGTCGCTCCGACTACCGCTACCTTCAAGATGCTCTATTCTAAGCGTGAAACCGCCCCGGACGTGCGTCTAAAGCAGGGCCTTCAGCTCCTCCTCTATCCTCCTCTTCTCCTCCCCTTCCTCCATGGACTGGAGGTTTATCTTCACGTTCTCGGCCGCACCCTTCAGGGCCGCCTCGGCCTGGTATCTGGAGACGTAGACGTCGCTTATGGCCGATTTGGGGGCTATGGCCTCAAGCTCGTCCGCCAGACCTTTGACCTCGGCCGCGAGCCTGACCACCTCAAGGGGTACCTCCGCCGCCCTGATCAGGGCCTTCTGAATGGCCTCCTTGCGGCCCGGATCGTCCTTCGGCAGTTTATAGGCCTTCATCACCTCCTCAAAGGCCTCGGTGTCCTCGTATATCAGGTCCTTGGCCCTCTTGAGGATGGCCTTGGCCCTGTCCCTTATCTCCCGGAACTTCTCCCAGTTCTCCTTATACTTCTTCCTCTTCAGGCCTATACCGGCCACCATGGAGAGGAGGGCGGCCGCCTGGGCGAGGGAGAGTGCGGAGACTGCCCCACCGCCGGGGACGGCCTCGGAGGAAGCGAGGTCGGAGAGGTAGAGGTCCAGGGTCCAGCCCTCGTATATCCTGCTCTCAATTATCTGGTCCTCCTTGAAGTCGTTGAGTTTCAGGTAGAACTTGGCCACCTCTACCAGCGCCTTGAGGGGGACGAGGCCCACTATCTCGCTCTCGTACACCGGTTGGGAGTACCTCTCCGCCCAGAGTTTGACGTACTCGTAGGCGGCATGGATGGGCGTCCTCTCGTAATCTACGAGGTTCATTGAGACCTGGACCATGTCCTTCGTGGGGAGGTCAAAGCCGAGAGCCTTAACGAAGGCGAGGCCCCCCGTCTTGGCCCTTACCCTGCGGGCTATCCTCTTGGCGGCCTTCAGGTCCCGGCTGTTCAGGTTGACGTTGTACGCGACCAGTATCTTACGCGCACCGATGACGGTGGCCCCGGCCGTCGGGTGGGGGGTGTCCGGGCCGTAGTCGGGCTTCCAGTTGGGGTCCTTCATCTTCTCGGCGAGGCCCTCGTACTGCCCCTTGCGGATGTTGGCGAGGTCGTACCTGTCGGGCTTCTGGGCGGCCTCACCGTAGAGGTAGACGGGTAGGTTCAGCTCCTCGGCCACCCTCCTGGCGAGTTTGTGGGCGAGTTGAACGGCCTCCTCCATCGTGGAGCCAAAGAGGGGGACGAAGGGGACGACGTCCGCCGCCCCTATCCGTGGGTGCGCCCCCTGGTGTTTGTTCATATCTATCCGCTCAACGGCCACCTTTATGGCCCGGAAGGCGGCGTCCAAAACTCCCTCGGCCGTCCCTACGAAGGTGAAGACGCTCCGGTTGTGGTCCGGGTCCCTCTCCACGTCCAAGAGCTTTACGTCCGGAACCGACTCTATGGCCTCCCTGATGGCGTTTATGGTCTCCTCGTTCCTACCCTCGGAGAAGTTGGGTACGCACTCGTAGAGCTTCATAGGGGAGGATTCTACCGTTGCCTGTTTCCCGATGGATACGTCTATCCGTACGGGGACCCGAAACGTACGCACTTCTGGGATAGAATAACCCCTTATGGAGAAAGTCAAGGATGTAGTGTTCCGGGTCCTCCGCTACTCTCCCGAGGACGGTGCCCCCAAGTGGTCCGAGTACAAGGTCCCTGTGGTAAAGGGGATGACCGTCTTGGAGGGTCTCTTCTACATAAAAGAGAACTACGATCCCACCCTAACCTTCAGGGCTTCGTGCCGTATGGGGGTGTGCGGCTCCTGCGCCATGAGGGTCAACGGTAAGCACGTACTGGCGTGCCAGACCCAGATCCTCAAACTCCACGCAGACGTCCTGAACGTTGAGCCTCTGAACAACTACAACGTCGTCAAGGACCTTGTCCCCGACCTCTTCCCCCTCTTTGAAAAGCACGCCAAGGTTAAGCCGTACATCATCCGCTACTCCGACCCCGAAGAGTTCAACGATCCGACGGGGGAGTACCTCCAGACCCCGAAGGAGTTGGACGAGTATCTCCAGTTCACCTACTGCATAAAGTGCGGGGCGTGCGTGTCGGCCTGCCCCGTCGTATCTGGGGACGAGGATTTCCTTGGGCCGCAGGCCCTGACACAGGCCTACAGGTATGCCGTAGATAGTAGGGACGAGGGGTACGTGGTGGACCGGGACGTTGTCTCCGACCTCGTCTCTGGGGTGTTCCGCTGCCACTTCGTAGGGGCCTGTTCTGACGCCTGTCCCAAGGGTGTAGACCCCGGAATGGCCCTCCAGCTTCTGAAGAGGGAACTCTTCCTGTACTCCTTTGGCCTTAAACGGAAAAAGGCGACTGCAGGTTTCCACAAGATAGACTTCAACGCCTCGCCGCCTCCGGACGCACCCAAACCGCCCCCGAGGACTGTAGAGGGCTGACGTCCTTAAAATTACTTCTCTGGAGGGTTGGCCGAGCGGACGAAGGCGGCGGATTTGAAATCCGCTGGGGGCGTTAGCCCCCCGGGGGTTCGAATCCCTCACCCTCCGCTTCACGCCCTTATAATATACGCCTCATCGTTAGGCGCCCGTAGCTCAATAGGATAGAGCACCTGGCTACGGACCAGGAGGTTGGGGGTTCGAGTCCCTCCGGGCGCGTTTTTATTTCGACAGGATGGAGGGGAGTAAGCGGGGAAGGGATGAGAGGCAAGTTGAAATAAATCTATGCCATGGGCAGAACCTACAACTACCGGGAGTGGGAGAGGAAACTCTACGAGAAGTGGCTCAAGCACAGGCTATTCCATACAGCAGCCGAGAAGGCCAGAAGGTCCGGTAAGCCCACCTTCACCATAATGATGCCACCGCCCAACGTCACCGGCGACATCCACCTTGGCCACGTATTGGACAACACCATTCAGGACGTCGTCGCCCGCTACAAGAGGATGGCAGGCTTTTACGTACTCTGGCAGCCCGGAACGGATCAATCTATCACCTGCCGGCCTTTCAAATATAAAATAACATCTTGAAATGCGGAGAGGAAGGATAGGCGATCTTTTCAGTGTTAATGAACTTATTACAGATGATGAGTTTATCAAAATAAAACGAGATTTGGATGAATTATTAAATATTAGGAATATTGAGAATTTAAAGTTGAAGGTAGGTAGGATAAAAGAAGAACTCAAAAAATACCTTGGGGGGAACCTTGAAGTTAGGGTTGAATATGTAATACGGACTTTAGAGCGAGTAGAAAACGCAAAGTCGTTAGACGAGGCAAAACGTCAATTAGGAAAATTAAAAAATTATTTATCTGATACCGAGATTAAGACAAATGGTATAAATGATATAAATCTCAAAAGGTGGAAAGAATATGATGAAATCATAACGGATAGCCTCTGGATATTTGATAGGAGGGACACATCGGGGGCGCATATAGGATGGTACTGGGGAAACTTTATCCCCCAAATCCCCAGACAGCTGATGTTGCGATTTACCAAAAGGGGCGATTGGGTACTGGATCCCTTTGTAGGGAGCGGTACGACCTTAATAGAGTGTCGGCGATTGGGAAGGAACGGTATCGGCGTTGAGTTGAACCCGGAGGTTGCCGAAAAGGCGAGGAGGTTGGTTGAAAAGGAGTTTAACAGATTCAACGTAAAAACGGATATTGTCGTTGGAGATAGTGCAGAAATTAATTTTAAGAAAATCTTAAGAAAAAAGGGTATTGACAAAGTTCAACTTATCATAATGCACCCTCCGTACCATGACATCATAAAGTTCAGCGATGATCCGAGGGACCTATCCAACGCCTCAAGTGTTGAGGAGTTCCTTACGATGTTCGGGAGGGTCCTAGATAACGTATCCCCTGTTCTTGAGGATGGGAGGTATTTGGCTATAGTTATAGGAGATAAGTACAGCAAAGGGGAGTGGATACCCCTAGGGTTTTATGTGATGAACGAAGTGATGAAAAGAGAAATGTTTATTCTGAAAAGCATAGTTGTGAAAAACTATGAGGAAACGAGGGCTAAAAGGAATCAAAAGAATCTTTGGAGATATAGGGCATTAAGAGGTGGATTTTATGTATTTAAGCACGAATATATATTGATATTTCGCAAAAAGAAGGGGAAAGCAAGATGATGAGAGGACACGTCTTCGTTGTTAATGAGGATACTTTACCCATCCATTTGGAGTACCAGTTCGTGGGTGTGGGTGCTGGAGGTAAAGACAGCCATATAGGGCTTTTGGCCGATATGCTAAGAGT
>WGAN01000200.1 GCA_015494805.1 Caldifarciminota bacterium | reverse complement strand
TCCCCATTCCTGTGGGATTCCCTCCGGGGCATAAGGGGGATATTCCGGACGATAAGGTACACCCGGAGGTACTACCCCTGTGGGGAGGCCTGCGCCAACATCGTCGGTAGGGTTCGGGGACTCCATGGGGTTTCGGGGATAGAGTACGGTTATGACAGCATCCTCGCCCCCGGCTACACCGTAAAGCGGTACCTCAAGGACGCCTCCGGGAAGGTCTATCCTATGCCGGTTTCCCTCTTTACGGCCTTAGGGGACCACCTGTTCCATCGTAAGGTGGCGGACGGTAAGGACCTCCACACCACCATAGATATGGACATCCAGAGGCTGGCCTACGCCCTTTTGAAGGAGAGGGTGAGGCAGGTGGATGCGAAGGGGGGTATGGTTGTAGTAGCGGACGCGAAGACGGGCGACATCCTCACCTACGCCGCCGTAGGCTCCCTTAGGCGGAACCTTATCTTCAACTACGAACCCGGCTCCAACTTCAAGATAGTCGTATATACGGAGGGGTTTGAGAGGGGGATCAGACCGGAGGACACCTGCGGCATCTCCGAAGGGGTACTCAACTTGGGCGGTGGGGTGCAGATAAGGGACATAACCCCCCTCGGGGACAGGGACACCTGGTTTTGGGCCTTGGTGAAATCCTCCAACGCCTGCGCCGCCAAACTCGCCCTGATGATGGACAGCATACGGAAGAACGGCCTGTACAGGAGGGCGCTCCTCTACGGCTTCGGCGAGCCGGCCGATATAGGACTACCGGAGGACCCCGTCAGGTTAGAGGAGCTTTCCAAGTACAGGACGTGGAGGAAGGTTAAGATAGCCAACATGGCCATAGGGCAGGGTATCTACGTCAATCCTATCCAGATGGTGAGGGCATACATCACCATAGCCAACGACGGCAAATTCATCTTCCCGAAACTCGTACAGGGACCTACGAGGTACTACGACTTGAGGACGGTAGCCTCCAAGGAGACCTTCAAGGCTCTAAAGGAACTCCTCGTCGCCGTGGTGGATAGTGGCACAGGGAGGTGGGCGAAGATGAAGGGCGTAAAGGTGGCCGGTAAGACCGGGACCGCCCAGAAGTACGACCCCAGGGCCAAGAGGTACAGTATGGCGAGGTCCCTTACCTCCTTCATCGGTTTCTTCCCGGCGGATAGTCCGAAGTACGTCATCTACGTCCTGATAGACGAGCCAAAGAAGGTGAGGACTGGTGGAACGGCCGCCGCTCCCCTCTTCAGGAAAGTGGCGAGGGGGATACTGAAACTGGACAGCCTTAGGGCGAGGCGGTGACCCTACCTCTCCCACATACGCCTCTTCAGGAGGTAGCTAACAACGTTGAAGACGAAGGTTATGACGAAGAGGGACAGGCCTACGGCGAAGATGGTATGGTACTCCACCGTCCCCGCGGGGACATCCCCCAGGCTAACCTGCACGATGTATGCCGTCATAGTCTCTATGGGGACGAGGGGGTTGAGGGTTAGGACCGGCCTCTGACCGGCGGCTATGGTCACTATCATAGTCTCCCCGATGGCACGGGATATTCCGAGGATGAAGGCGGCCATTATACCCGAAAAAGCCGACGGGAGGACTACCCTGACGGCCGTAGTAAAGCGATCCGCCCCCAAGGCGTAGGCGGCTTCCCTAAGGCTCCTCGGCACCGCCCTTAGGGCGTCCTCACTTAGGGAGGTGACTATGGGGAGGATCATTATCCCCATCACGATGCCGGGAGAGAGGGCGTTGAAACCCGATATGCTCGGTATGACTTTCTTGAGGAGAGGGGTAACGAAGAGGAGAGCAAAGTATCCGTACACCACCGTGGGGATGGCCGTTAGGATCTCAAGGACGGGCTTTACGAAGGAGCGAACGCGGGAGGAAGCGTACTCGCTTAAGAATATGGCGATGATGAGACCCATAGGGAGGGCGACCACCATGGCTATGGAGGAGGTCAGGAAGGTGCCGGCGAGGAGGGGGAGGATACCGAAGTGCTTCTCCGTAAACAGGGGGGTCCACTGGGTGTCGGTCAAAAACTCCACCACCGAGACCTCCCGGAAGAACAGGAGACTCTGGTAGAGGAGGATGGCCACTATGCCCAACGTCGTTAAAACGGTGATGGAGGCCGCCGTAAAGAGTACGGCCTGAAACAGGAACTCGTAGAGGCGTCGCATCCCTTAGGGGGGGAGTTTAAGGTGGGTGGCTGTCAGTCGGTGAAGTAGAGGTAGTAGGTGTCGGGGAACCTCCTCTTCAGCACGTCCTTGGCCGAGGTTAGCCCCAAGGTGTATGCCCTATAGCACGACTCGGCTGCGAAGAGGCCTTCAGCCTTCTCGCACACGGCCATGTACTCCCTCGCCGCCCTTTCGCGGTGGCCAAGGCGCTCATAGAAGACTGCTAAGATGTACCTGTCGTAAATGCTCTTGACCTCAAACTCCTTCTCCCTGAAGTCTCCCCTAAGTACCTTCATATAGCCGTAGGCGAAGTTCTTTTGGTCGGGGATGCGGTCCCAAACCCTGTAGAGGAAGGCGGCTTCTGCGTCCTTCTTCGCCGCTTGCAGGAGGGCGGCTTTACACCCCTGCCCCAAGTAGCACAGGTAGAGGGCGTTGAATAGGGAGGCCACGTCCTTTGATTTTAAGGGGGTCGTTCTCCCCCTTATAATAGGCGTTGAAATGAGCAAACTCACTGCTTTGAACACTTTAAAGGAAAAGCTCGGCGAAGACGGGGTAGATGCCCTGTTTGAGGTGCTTGAGGAGGAGAGAGAAAGAATAAGAGATTATCTCTTCCGCATCCTTGAGGAGAGGTTCGTCCGTAGGTTGGCAGAGGAGATAGGGAAACTCCGCTCCGAGATGTATAAGCTCTTTGCCCAGCACAGTACCGAGGTAGATGAGAAAATAGAAAACCTCCGGTCCGAGATGACGGAGAAGATTGAGGGCCTCCGCACCGAGATGACGGAGAAGATTGAGGGCCTCCGCACCGAGATGATGGAGAAGATTGAGGGCCTCCGTTCCGAGATGCACGACGAGATAGGTAAGCTCCGGGCCGAGATGACGGAGAAGATAGAAAAACTTCGCTCCGAGATGCACGACGAGATAGGTAAGCTCCGGGCCGAAATGTATCGGGAGTTGGCCAAGGTCTGGAACGAGATAGGGAAGTTGCGGGCGGAGGTACAGAAGGTGAGGTCCGACATCATCAGGTGGATGTTCGTACTTGCGATTTCCCAGACCGTGGCGATTATTAGCGTCATCGTTGCGATAATGAGGTTGTTGAAGTGAGTCCCGCAGTAAGGGTATAATACGCCTATGCGTTATCTTACGTTGGTTGTAGTCGGGAGCGCACTCCTCTCGTCCTGTGGCAAGGGGGAGGACGAAGTTGGACGCCCACGCGTGCTTCTACCGTTTGAGAGCGACTCCGGATGGGGGGCGATGGACACCGAAGGGAAGGTGGTCTTCGTAATGAAGGGGGTAAAGTACCTTGGATGGTTCTCCGAGGGTCTCGCCCCCTTCTCACCCGACGGCTTAACCTACGGGTACGCCGACACGTCCGGTAAGGTGGTGATACCGCCGAAGTTCAAGGTTGCGAAGGGCTTTAAGGACGGTACGGCCGTCGTAAAGGGTACCCTGTGGGGGGTGATAGACAGGAGGGGGAGGTACCTCATCAAGCCGGAATATCTCGCCGTAGTACCGGCCAACTACGGCCTATTCTGGGTCCGGCTCCGGAACGCCTGGAAGCTAACGGACACGACCGGTAGGTTCTTAGGGGGATACTACATAAACTTCTACCCATTCAACGAAGAGGGCTGGGCGAAGGTTGAGACCCCGGAGGGTTGGGGTGTCGTGGATACGGGAGGTAGGTGGATAGTCAAACCGAGGTATGCGATGGTGGATACGGCGGTGGGAGGAGTCTTTCTCGTTAGGGATACGACGGGGTGGGGGTACGTCAAAGGCGGGAAGGTAATCTACTGGAGGAAAGTACAACGCCTGTCCTTAGACAGCCTTGACGTAGCCCCGGAGGTGAAGATAGATCTCCCTCCGCCGAAGTAAAATCCGGAATTGAAGGGAAAAACCTGTATCCATATTTTCGTACGCTCCTTGAACACCAAAGGCATCTGCGATTCCTCGTCTTCCTTGTTAGGGAATGTCCCGTATTTCCCAATTCTCCATCTCCATTCAATATGGTCGCGAAACTACTGGCTCATATGGATGCTAACACCCGGAACACGCGAAGAGAACAGTAGCGTTGGACTTGACAAATTGAACTTACGGGTGTATAATGTTTCCTTATCCACCAATAACGGTGGAGATGCCCTTCGGGGTTTAACCCCTTTACCCGGAGGGTGGAGAGGGAAAGGGGAAGAAAGGAGGTAGGGAGATGCTTGTATTCCTAACCTCCACAATCAGCGGAGGGTTTGACACCCTCACCGTAATTGAGATGGTCGGGCGGGGTGCGATTATCAAACAGGTACCCCGCAACCTCACATCCATAAAAGACCTCTATGGCTCTTTCTCTACCAACGTCCTGATACGTCCGTATATTTACGTCAGGGAGGTTTATACCGAAGATAGCCTGTACGTTGAGTTGATCCTCCCAGCCTCAATTGACACTAACCTTGACATAAAGGCCTTCCACAAGTGGTTAGATAGGGCGCTTAAGGAACTTGAAAGGGTTCTCAAGAAGGCGGAAGAAGAGGCCAGAGAAAACGACGCTCCATCTCCGCAAGGGGCGTTAAAGACACGGGAAACTCCCCAAACCTTCACGGTTCGGGGTGAAAGCGGAGGTATAAGGCTGTCCCTCCCCGGTGGCTTAAAGGCGGAGGTATGGGATGCCAACGGCAGGAGGGTGGGGACGTGCAGGGATAGCCGTTTCATCCCCCTGGCGCCGGGTATATACTTCGTAAAGGTAGGCGGTAAGATAGAGAAGGTGATCGTCAGGTAGTCCGATAAAGGGACGATAATAGCCTTCCCGCCCGTGGGGATTAGGTCCTCATCCTCCATCAGGAGATCAAGGGGAACAACGGTCATATTCGGGTAAGGTGGGGAAAACACCTCCCCTGCTGGGGGTACGCCCATATTGCCGGCTTACCTTATGTCCGGTACCACGTCTATGGGGCCGTCCCCTACGGCGTAGGCCTTGGCCACCTCCCCGGAGTCGCTTATGAGCAGTACCCTGTCGTTCCCGAAGTCGGCCACCGCAAGGGTGTCCCCTTTAAAACCGCACCCCATCAGGTTCAGGCCCGTCTCGTAGGTCTTTATTATTTCCTCGGCCGCCCAGTCGTAGGCCGTTATCCTGCCCGACCAACCCACCAGATAGAGCTTCCCGTCTCTCCCTATGCACGCGTCCCCCGGTGAGCCGCCTACGAAGGTACTTTCCCTTACCTCCCCCTCCCTTATCCGGAAGAGCCACCCCTCACTGGAGGAGTAGTCCCCCGTCGCTACGGCGTAGATGTCCCCCTCCGGGTCGGCCACCACCACCTGAACGTTGGTCCCGAACCTCAAGGAGTCCAGGACCTTCAGGCTGTCCGTGGAGAGGATGTAGAGGCGGCTCCTGTACCCATCGGAGTATCCGGTGCAGGCTACGTAGAGGCGGTCCCCCACGACCACCACCCCTTCCGGGTTGGGGCCGACCTCTATCTCGGACACCCGTTCCCCACCCTCAAATACGGAGACGGAGTTGGTCAGGAAGTTGGAGACGAATATCCTACCCGTCCGGGGGTCGTAGGCCGTCGCCCAGGGGTTCCTGCCCGTCCCGACGTCCAACGTGTCAAGGGTGCCGGTGGAGAGGACGTAGAGGAGGACGTTGTTGTCGCCGGAGTTGGTTATCAGGAGGGTGTCCCCGTAGAGGGTCAGGTCGTTGGCCCACATACCGGCAAACAGGACCCTACGGGCAGAGTCCCCTACGTACCAGAGTTCGGGGGACAGGGTCGTAAGGACCCAGACTCCCCCCTCCCCCTCCGGTATGGCCGGGGGAGAGCTCTCAACCACCTCAAACCGCTCTACGCAGGAGAGGAAGAGGATCAGCGGGAGGAGGGCGGCCTTAACCTTACCCACTTCGTTATCCTCCCCATGCTCCGGGTCTCCCCGAACATATCGCCGTAGTCGTAGGTGAGGCGGTAGAGGTTCACGATGTCTATCCGAAGGCTGTCCTGTAGCTTACCCGTCTCCGGGTCTATCAGGACGCACTCACCGGGTACGACCTCGTACAGGGCGAAGGTCACGGAGGGGGTGTCTATGATGTTCTCAACGTAGCAGTAGTACCCGTAGTCGTCGTAGCCGATGAACCGGATCATGTAGGCGTTGGCGAGGGTGTCGGGCGACCACGAGATGTGGTAGGGTTGGCCCACCACCACCTCGTCCGGTATGGAGTCAAGGAAGGAGCTGTCCGGGGGGTTAGGCATCACGAGTTTGAGGCCCCAGCGGTGGCGGGTCTCATCGTTTATCCTGATGGCGGCGCAGAGGGAGTAGCGGTCTCCGGGGGCGACTATAGGCTCACCCGTGGCGGTGTCGTAGTTGAAGAAGAGGCGACGGTACTGGTAATCCACCCTGTCGTCCCGCTTGAAGTAGTGTATGGCGGGGTCTACCCCAAAGCGGTTGCAGGCGGTGTCGCTTACGTCGTCCTCCACCAGCCACACTACCCCGCTCTTCACGCCGGGGCCGAGTTTGTCCGTCCCCTTATAGACGGAGTCTATGTAGGACACGCAGGAGTCAAGGGTGTCCGCCCACATCTCCGTGGACCAGACGAAGGTACCCACCCTCCCCTCCGGGGGGTACCACCTACACCCGACGGAAGCGAGGATCCCTACGACACCCAAAGCGATGGCCAACCTTCTCAAGGGACGGGATTTTAAGGTCGCTGCGGCGACCCCCTTAGAATGGGGAGGTGTTCCTGCCCTTCCTGACGGCCCAGACGGTATGGATAAAGTACCCGGCCAACCCCGTAATGGTCAGGGAGGGCAACTTCTACGAGGAAACCATAGGCAGCCCCTCCGTAATCCTCCTTAGGGACACCTTCCGTATGTACTACGCCGCCGGTGGGCGGGATACGAAGGGGAGGATAGCCCTCGCCCTCTCAACGGACGGGATACACTGGACGAAGTACGGCTCCGCTACCCCCGTCTTCGGCCCGGACTCCACCGGATGGGACTCCCACTTCTTAGATACGCCGGATATACTGTACGACGGCCAGTTCAAGCTGTACTACTTCGGGGACTCCGACAACGATCCGCCGGGAGGGGCCATCGGCCTGGCCGTCTCTTCGGACGGCGTATCCTGGAGCCGGGTAGGGACCTCCCCCGTACTCTCTCCCGGAGCGGATGGGGACTGGGACGGCCTCTTTCTGGAATCCCCCACTGTCCTCTACGACCCCTCCTCTGGCCTCTACTTTATGTACTTCTCCGGTGCGGATACCACCTGGAGGGTCAGGATAGGGGGAGCCACATCACCGGACGGCATACACTGGACCAAGATGCCGGAGAACCCCGTTCTGACGCCCGGCGGGGCATCAGATTGGGACGGCTTCGCCGTTGCCACCCCCACCGTCCTGAAGAGGGACACCCTCTTTGAGATGTGGTACTGCGGTGCGTCCGTAGAAGACATATTGGCGGACGGGGATATAGACACCCTCTGGATAGGCTACGCCACGTCCAACGATGGGGTCGTATGGACGAAGCATCCGGAAAATCCACTCATCGGTACATACACCCCACCGGCCGACGTCAGGGGACCTTGGGCGCCCGACGTGGTCTTCGTACCCTCCCGTGGGGAGTTCATGATGTGGTACGAGACGGCCTTCGGCTTCGGCTTGGCGACCTCTTCAACAACGGGAGTGGGAGAAGAAGAGGACGGGGTACCGGATACCTTAGCCGTATATTCAGCAGACGGCAGGAGGGTTAAGGCGGCTGACGGGAGGGGGGTCTTCCTCCTCCTCTTGAGGTACGGCTCCGGGAGGGTTAGGAGCCGGGCCATAATACGGCGATAACATCCCTTCTATGGACAGGTTCTTCGCCGAGGTCAAGGGGGCCATAGCTAAGGTGAAGGGGGACGAGTTTCACCACCTCCACAGGGTCCTAAGGTACAAGGTCGGGGACACCGTCGGCATCTTTGACGGTCGGAGGGAGTACGTCGCCAAGATCGTATCTTTGGACAGGAAGAGGGCGGAGGCCGTACTGGAGGTGGTGCGGGAGCTTCCCCCCCTACTCCCACCGGTTGAGGTGGTAGTGGCCGTATCTCCGCCCAAGGGGCAGCGGCTGGACGACCTCATATCTCGCCTCGTGGAGATAGGGGTAAAACGGATAGTTCCGATGGTTTGCGAGAGGACCGTCCGCCGTCCGAAGGAGAGGAAGGATAGGTGGATGAGGATAGTCCTATCGGCCGTTAAGCAGTCAAAGAGGACGGACATCCCGGAGGTCCTTCCCCCGATGGAGCTTTACGAGGTGTTGGAGGCCTTCTCCGACTACGAGGGCAAGTTCGCCGGCATCATCGGCAGCCGCACCCCCATAACCTCCCTCTCCCCTCAAAGGAGGAACGTCGTCCTGATAGGCCCCGAAGGGGACTTCACACCGCAGGAGAAGGAGGCGATAGCGAAGGCAGGTTTTGAAGGGTTCTCCCTCGGAAGGATAATCCTACGCGTGGAAACGGCCGCCCTCCTCTCGGCCGCCTGCCTCCTCCAGAAGGCGTGGGCTACCGCAGGTGCTTCTTAGCCCGTGGGTGGTCCGGGGCTATCTTGAGGATCTGCTGCCAGATCCGTTTGGCCCCCTCGCTGTCCCCCTGGGCCTCCAGGGCCAAGGCCTGACGCTCCAACTTTATCAGGCGGAGGTACTTCTTAGCCAGGGCGCTGCGGGGGTTCTGCTTCAGCTCCTTGCGGAGCATCCGTTCCGCCTTGGCGAGGTTCCCTTCGGTGTAATACACCTTCTTTATCTCGCTCTCCGAAAGGGAACTGATGGTCAGGGAGGGGGTGGTTTTGGGCTTGAGCTCCGGCGTGACCGTCGGAACCCCCGTCGTGGGGCGAGGCTTGGGGGTGTTGAGGTCTATGGTACTGCTCAAGTCTATCGTCGGTGCGCTTATGTCGGTACCGGTGGACTTCGGGGCCTCCGCTTTTAGGCCCCCACCTTCCAACCTGAGGCCCTTTGAGGTATCCTTCTTAACTACTGCCACAGTGGGAACGGTGTCCTTCGGCTCGGTTTTGGACGTTCCCTCCTCCTTACGGGCCGTACTTTCCCTCCGCTTCTTCCCCGTTTCTGCCTTGACCCTGCGGGATGGGGTCTCCCTCACCGTTTCGCCTTGCGCTATCTTTGCGGCCAGCTCTGCCGCTTCGGGTACGGGAGACGAGGACGTATCTGGGACAGCGGTCTCCTGCTCTGTGGGGTTCCTGTTCTGGAGGAAGTAGACCGCCACACCTACCCCGATCCCACCACCTATGGCGGCCCCAAGGAGTACGAGAAAGATAACCAATATAGCCCTTTTCACCGCTCGTATTCTAAAGCTGCAGGCCTCCCACCTGCCACGCGGCTATCCCCGTAGAATACCCGCTTCGGGGAGTATGGGGCGGAAGTTCATCTTGCGGGTCTTCGCGAGCGCCGTTGCCCTCGCCATCACCGACTACCTTATGGATGGGTTCAGCATAGCCGGATGGCCTCCCCTCTTAGTGGCGGCCTTCTTCTTGGGGGTAACCCACACCTTCGTGGAGCCTGTCCTCAAGCTCCTGACCTTCCCGGTCAATCTCCTCACCTTGGGGATATGGAACTTCGTCCTGAACCTCATAACGTTCCTCTTCGTCCTCCACCTCATCTCTGGAATAACGGCGCACAACCTCCTCTACTGGTTGGAAGCCTGGCTCCTCTACAGCCTACTCTACTTCGTTTTTTCCCTCATTCTCCGGGCATTGAACCGGTAGAGGATTCCTGTCCGTCGTCTGGGGTTCCATTCACCGTTCGACGGGGGACGAATGCACTTTCAAAATCTGAAATTTATCCTTTAAGAAATCGCTAATCCCTATTTAAGGAATGTAAAAATCTACTTTCATAAACTGAAAGCCCATCTTTAAAATTCCACTTCCTCGCTTGACAAGGCTACGGAACGATCTCACTTCATCGGAGTAATACCCATTCTCCGTATGCTTTGAAGCCTCTCATCTGACGGTTACCTTCACGATCTCCTTCCCTCCGTCGCACTTCCTTACTACGACGAAGTACGTCCCCTTCCGCCTTAGTATGGCCTCCGCACCGGCGTATATCCTCCTACCGTCGGCCGTATAGACCTCCAGCCTTCCGTCCTTCACCTTTACGGAGTGAGCCTTCACCTCCAAGCCCGTCTCACAGGGAGGCGGGGACTCTGCTACGGAAACGGCCCTGTCAAACCGGAAGATCAGGCTGTCAACGTGGAACTTGCTGGTGCCGGCGAAGTTGGTATGGACGTCCATCCTGAACTGGAGTTTTAAGATCTTCGGAGCCGGAAGGGGATGGCCCTCTCCGTCCTCTACCCTGAACCACCTGCTCCAGGCCCTACCATCGTACCCACGGACGTAGAGTCGGACCCCCTGACCGGCGAAGTCTCCGTAAATCTTCACCCCCTGCAACCGGGCCGGAGTTAGAAGCTTTATCTCCTTTGATAGGTATCCGAAGCGGTTTCTCCTGTCGTAGATGTTTCCGAATATCTGGACGGATAGGTTCCGGCTCGCCTTTACGGAGTGTAGGGGGGTGCTTACGGTGGTGTCGTAGTAGGGGTAGGTGCCGAGGTTCCATAGTATCTGGGAGGTGTCCAACTCCTTCCTGGAGGAGACGATGTCCGGCCATCCGTCGTCGTCAAGGTCCATCACCAGTATCCCGTAGTTGGAGGGGGAGGGTATCACTATCCTGTCTGCCTCGTTGAAGTTGCCTCCATCGTTCAGGTAGATCGTTATCCGTCCGTTCCTCCAATCGCTGTAGGGAGCCTTCTCACCGAAGATTACGTCTATCCACCCGTCCCCGTTTATATCGTAGGCCTGAACGTTCCTGCAGTCCATCAGGGACAGGAAGTCGTGTCGGTTGAGGGGGGTGTATCCGCTATCGCTCCCGTAGAGGACGACACCGCGGTTGTAGGCGCAGCCTATTACGTCAAGGTAGCCGTCCCGGTTGAGATCCGCCACCGTTGCCCCATAGACGCCGGAGGAGTCGTAGCCCACCGTCCTAAGCCAGACGTCTATGAAGCGGGAACTGCTGAAGTTGCCGATAGAGTTGAGGTAGACCCTCGGAGGGGAGAAGGGGGGGAACCATCCCCTGTAGTACAGGCTCCCTATGAAGGCGTCTATGTCCCCGTCGTAGTCCAAGTCTGCGGCAAACACCGGGTGGGTGCCACCTCCAAAGAGGCAGGGGGAGGTGTCGGATTGGGAATAGCCGGAGGGTGAACCGTAGAATATCCGGGAGCATTCCTCCCCGTTCGGAGGCTCGTCCGTGGAATCCCTCCAGACCCCGGCGAGGATGTCCAAGTAGCCGTCAAGGTTGAAGTCGGCGACGTAGGGGGTCTCTACGGAGCCGGCCCGGAGATAGACCATCCGGGTGGTGTCCCACGGGTAGTCGTAATAGACCCTTAGGCCCGTCCGGTCCCGAAGGTCCATCACAGAGAGGACGAGGTCGGGTATCCCGTTGGCGTTCAGGTCCCCCACCCAAACGGCGTCGTGGCACATACTGTCGCTCTTCTCCCTGTACTGCCAATACACGGGGGAGAAGGCCCTGCCATCGGTGTTGAGGAAGACGTGCTGGTAAGGATAGACGTACCACCACTCGTCGTTCGTCATCACTACGTCCTTCAGGCCGTCCCCGTTGAGGTCCAGGTCCTGACCCACTACCCTAAGGCCACGGTTGAAGTAGAAGTGAACCCCGAGCCGCCACACCCGGACCTTGCCATCGGACCAGGAGAGGGTGTCGTCGCCGTAGTACAAGTATTCCGAACCCTCGTTGAAATCCGCTCCCTTATACGTCAGGGAAGAGGAAGCCAAAAGTAATCCTATCACCGGGAGGGGCATTATAATCCGGACGGGTGGAAGCCGTGTGGAACCGTAGCCTACGGCCGGTTCTCCCGCTTGGGCAACCAGTGGTTGGGGTTTGAGGAGACGAACGAGGTGGGCAGGTTCCGATGAGATATAGGGGTATAATTGAAGAGTTCGGGTTATGCCATCGCTCCGAATGGGGACGGTGACAAGGAGGTCCTCTATCCCCGGTATAATTCCCCACACTGGAGGAGGTAAATGACCCTCGCCGAGGTTAGGAAGCGGCTTCAGGAACTTAAAGGGAGGGGCTACGTTCCATCCCTAAGGAAGGGGACGACCGGCGTAGGATACACCTTTGAGGTCCTCTTC
>WGAN01000199.1 GCA_015494805.1 Caldifarciminota bacterium | reverse complement strand
GTACCTGCGGGCCTTCAGTCTTATCAGCATCTCTCACCGAGTACGGCCTGGGCGGCCGCAAGACGGGCCACCGGCACCCTGAAGGGGGAGGCGCTCACGTAATCAACCCCCGCCTTATAGAACTTCCGTATGCTCTTGGGGTCCCCGCCATGCTCACCGCACACCCCCACCTCAAGGTTGTCCTTCTCACACTTACCCTTGGACGTCCCCATCTCCACCAAGGCCACCACGGCGTCGTCCACCGTCTTGAAGGGGTCGTCCTCAAGGAGGCCCTTCTCTATGTACTCCGGCAGGAACTTACCGGCGTCGTCCCTTGAGAATCCGAGGGTCGTCTGGGTGAGGTCGTTCGTCCCGAAGGAGAAGAAGTCGGCGTAGCGGGCTATCTCGTCCCCTTTAACCGCCGCCCTTGGCAGCTCAATCATCGTCCCGACCTCAACCTTCCCCTTCAGGCCGTACCTCTCAAGCACCCCTTCCACTATCTCCCGCACCTTCTCCATCTCCGAGGCGAAGGCCACTAAGGGGAGCATTATCTTGGGTTTGGGGTTATAGCCCTCGTTTTTGAGCTTCAGGTAGGCCTCGGCCACGGCCTCCGTCTGCATGGCGTAGATGTCGGGGTAGGTGATGGCCAGCCTAACGCCCCTGTGTCCGAGCATCGGGTTGGCCTCGTGGGTGGCCTCAACCAACCTCCTGATCTCCTCCTCGGATACCCCGGCGTACTCCGCCGTCTCCTTGATCTGGTCCTCCGTCTTGGGAAGGAACTCGTGGAGGGGAGGATCCAAGAGGCGGATTATCACCGGGAGGCCGTCCATCTCCTTCAAGAGGCCGTAGAAGTCTTCAGCCTGATAGGACTTTATCCTCTCCTTGGCCTCCTCGTACCTCTCCCCCTTCCTTGAGGCGAAGAGGATCATCGTACGGAAGTCCCTTATCCTGTCCTCGGCGAAGAACATATGCTCCGTGCGGGCGAGACCTATACCCTCCGCCCCGAACTCCCTCGCCCTGCGGGCGTCCTCTGGCGTGTCGGCGTTGGCCCTCACACCGAGCTTGCCCTTCCGGACCTCGTCCGCCCACTCAAGCAGCTCCGCCACCTCACCGCCCAGCTCCGGCTCTACCTTCGGTATATCCCCCAGATAGACCTTACCGCTACCGCCGTCTATGGTGATGACGTCCCCCTCGCGCACCACAACCTCTTTGCCGTTGTAGGTGTGTTCTCCGCTCACCTTGAAGTAGCCCTCGTCCTCGTAGATGTCCAACATCTCGGCGCCGACGACGGCGGGCTTACCCATACCCCTGGCCACCACGGCGGCGTGGGACAGGGCGCCACCCCTCCCCGTCAGGATACCGACGGCTGCGGCCATACCCTTGATGTCCTCCGGGGAGGTCTCAACCCTCACCAGTATTACCTTCTCACCCTTCTCCGCCATCTCGTGAGCCTTGTCCGGGTGGAAGACCACCTTACCGGTCGCCGCACCGGGGGAGGCGGCTATCCCATGGGCTATGACGGGGACGTATCCGAGTTGCTTTTCAACGACCTTCTCGTCTATGTAGGGGTGGAGGACCTGCTCAAACCTGTAGGGGTCCACCCGCATTATGGCCTCTTCCCTGGTTATGAGGCCCTCCTTGGCCATATCAACGGCTATCTTCACCTCGGCCTTGGGTGTGCGTTTACCGCGGCGGGTCTGGAGGAGCCACACCTTCTTCCGCTCTATGGTGAACTCTATGTCCTGCATGTCCTTGTAGTACCTCTCCAGCTTATCGGCCAGCTCAAGGAGTTCCTTATAGACGTTGGGGTCCCACTCCTCAAGGGAAAGTTGGTTGGGGTCCTTCTTGTCCCTCTTGGAAAGGGGCATGGGGGTACGGATACCCGCCACGATGTCCTCACCCTGGGCATTAGGGAGGAACTCACCGTAGACCCGCTTCTCGCCGGTGTTGGGGTCCCTCGTAAACATCACCCCCGTACCGCTGTCGTCCCCGAGGTTGCCGAAGACCATGGCCACGACGTTGCAGGCCGTTCCGAGGTCGTCGGGTATCCCCTCAATCCTCCGGTACTCTATGGCTCTTGGGTTGTTCCAGGAGTCAAAGACGGCCTTTATGGCCATCCAGAGCTGCTGGTAGGGGTCCTGCGGGAAGTCTGATCCGGTCTCCTTCCTTATGACCTCCTTGAACCTCTCCACGACCTCCTTCCAGTCCTCGGCCGTCAGGTCGGTGTCCTTAACCTCCTTCGCACTTTTACCCAACTCCTTCGCCTTCCTCTCCTTTACGGCCTCCAGCTCCCTGTCAAAGAGCTTATCGTCTATCTTGAGGACGACCTTGCCGAACATCTGGAGGAATCGCCTGTAGGAGTCGTAGGCGAACCTCTCGTTGGCCATCTCGGCGAGGCCCTTCACCGTCTCGTCGTTCAGGCCGAGGTTCAGGATGGTGTCCATCATTCCGGGCATGGAGACGGGGGCGCCGGAGCGGACGGAGACCAGCAGGGGGTTGTGGGGGTCGCCGAACTTCTGCCC
>WGAN01000198.1 GCA_015494805.1 Caldifarciminota bacterium | reverse complement strand
AGGGTGGGTAGGCCACTCTACCTCGGCCTTGAGGCCTTGGATAAGGCCTTCGGCGGGGACACCGTGCGGTATATGAGCGGGGAGGTGGGGTACTCCCGGAGGTGGTTGGAGGGTGGGGTGGAGGTTATGCGGGGTAGGGCCTTCGCCCTCTCCCCAATCGTAAGGACGAGGGGGAGCCTCTCCTTGGAGGCGGGTTATAGGGTCTTCCTCGGTGAGGGAGGTCCCGAAGTCAGGTACAAACCCCCCGGCCCATTCCTCTCCCTAACCCTAAACCTCTCCCGGCGACTGAAGGACGTCAGGCTCAACGGCAGCATAACGGGAGGGTACGACCGTATCCGTAAGGGTTTCTACACCTTCTCCTTCGGCGTATCCGGCAGCCTTTGATGGTATTCGGCGAATGGCATAAGTTCCCTGCGGGTGCTAAATCCCCGTTTCAACCTCCCGGAGGCGGGCTGCATACAGGGCCGTTCAAAGTTCGGTATTGAGCCGATATAGGGATACCCACCTACCGTCCGATTACGCATAGGGCTTCCGAACTTACAGGTCATGGAAAATGGGATAGTATCGGAAATTCCTCATAAAAATACTAAAAATTTGTAGTTCCACTGATAAGGTGATACAAACTTTCAAGAGGTCTCCGGCGAAACTTCCCGCATTAACGATTTCCGTTCAAAGACTGGCCGTTCCCGATACCGTTCAGGATCCGTTAATGGAAAGTGCGGGGATCTTAAAACTTGCGGTTTATTGAAGGTGCGGATGGGATTATCTTCCTATTGGTGTAATATCCCGAAATCCCACAGAATCTTAAACCCGTTCCAGTTCGATGAGGCTGCCCTGAAGTGCAACCTACGGTTTATTGAGAGTACGATTTACAGCTTTTGAACGGACGAACGGGTCCTTCCATCTGCAACCACAAACTACGATCCTCGTCGGTATTAAGTCGCCTGAAGTTCTACAGATGTCTCCGCAAAATTTTGAACTTATTTCTGTTTAATGGGACTGTAAAGCAAAAACCATCCCATCAGCAGAATATCCCTCCGTTAAGGCTGAAGATTCACCTCCTGCTTGAAGGAATCTTTGACATATTTTTCGTTAATTTATGCAAAATTTTAAGTATTACTTTACAAAAACGGCAAAATTATTGTGAGATAATGATATATCCCGAACTTACGGGGTTGTAATTGAGCGTGAATTTCTACCGTACGATGGTCTTATCGTCCTAATAGGAATCCGTATTGCAAGAATCTTAAAGTATGATTTGCGGTTTCTTAAAGAGCAAGTTTCAATTTTTTGAAGTCAGACTTACGGTTTTTGGAGGGACGCTGTGCAACCTCAAGCGATGGATGGAGCGTCATCCTGTCGGCGTAATACCCTTTTCTGCCGACGTATGTCCGGACTATAATACAGGCATGAAGGCCCTTCTTCTCGGAAACGAGGCCATAGCCCGTGGGGCGTGGGAGGCGGGGGTCAGGGTGGCCGTGGGTTATCCGGGGACGCCCAGCACGGAGGTTTTGGAGACCATAGGCAAGCAGTTCAAGGAGGACATAAGGGCGCAGTGGAGTCCCAACGAGAAGGTGGCCTACGAGGTAGCCCTTGGGGCGAGCTTCGCCGGTGCGAGGGTCCTGGTCACCATGAAGCACGTGGGCCTCAACGTGGCGGCCGATCCCTTCGTGAACTCCTCCCTCGTTGGGGCGTGGGGTGGCCTCGTGGTCCTCAGCGCCGACGACCCCAACATGTACTCCTCACAGAACGAGCAGGATAACCGCTACTACGCCAAGTTCGCCCTCGTCCCCCTCCTTGAGCCTTCGGACCCGGCCGAGGCGAAGGAGCTGATAAAGGTCGCCTACGAGATTTCCGAGGAGTTCCAGACCCCCGTCCTCTTCAGGACCACCACCCGCATAAACCACACCGTCGGCGTCGTCCCCCTTGGCAACAGGGAGGACGTCCCGCTCAAGGGCTATAAGCCGGATATACAGGGTAGGGTCCTCCTTCCCGTAAACGCCCGCAAGCGGAGGAAGTGGGTCCTTGAGAGGTTGGAGAGGCTTAAGGAGTACGCCGAGACCTTCCCGTACAACACCGTAGAGTACAACGACCGGAGCCTGGGGGTCATATCCTCCGGTGTGGCCTACGCCTACGCCAAGGAGATCCTACCGAACGCCTCCTTCCTGAAGCTAACTATGACCTTCCCCCTGCCGGAGAGGCTCATAAAGGAGTTTGCCTCCAACGTTGATAGGGTCGTAGTCGTGGAGGAGCTGGAGCCTTTCTTGGAGGAGCAGATAAGGGCTATGGGGATAGACGTAATCGGTAAGGACTACGTACCCCGCGACGGCGAGCTGTCCCCCCAGAGGTTGAGGGAGGCCCTGACGGAGGTTCTTGGCCTGGAGACCGAGAAGTACTCCTACGATATCCCACCTGTGGCTCCCCGGTTCCCGGCGATGTGTTCCGGCTGCCCCCACACACCCATATTCTGGATCCTGAAGAAGATGCGGGCGACGGTTATGGGAGACATAGGTTGCTACACCCTTGGGGCGCTCCCTCCCCTGAACACGATGGAATCCACGGTGGAGATGGGTTCCAGCATAGGGACGGCCCTGGGGATGGAGTTGGCGCTCGGAAGCACCTACGCCCAACCGGAGAAGAGGCGCAGGCCCATCGTCTCCGTTATAGGGGACTCCACCTTCTTCCACAGCGGCGTTACGGGTCTCCTTGACGCCGTCCACAACG
>WGAN01000197.1 GCA_015494805.1 Caldifarciminota bacterium | reverse complement strand
TCCCACCTCACTTCGTACCTATGCACTTGCCACGACCCATTCACGTACTTTACCTGCAGGTTTTTCCCTTTCTCCTTTTTCAACTCCTCAAGGTACCTCAACACCCATTCGGGGCGGGGGTGCTTCCATTGGTTCGCGCCGTTGCTTTTTGTTGTCTTCATAGGGCGTACATTCTAAGGCTGTAGCAAGACTGATGTGGAGTCGGACGTGATAATGAATTAATCCCTATGAAACAAGCCAGGTTTTTATAAAACTTTTCGCTTACAATGGGGTGTTGTGAAGGAGTTCAGGTTGAAAATTGGGCTTCAAAAAACGAGTAGTCGTACTTTAGGGCTGTTGCAACCCTTACAGCAAGATTTTTTGAACGGCATCGTGTTCAATCCCCTTCCGGAGTCGGGTTTCGGAAGGTGCAAAGTGCAGTTGATGGAAGGCACTAATACGGGTTCAAGGTCCTGGCAGCACAGGGAACTTCGCCCCAACGACCCCTTGAAAGGGATCACACTATCAGCCGAATACGTTAATCTGCCTGCAATCCTACGGAGATTCTCGGAACATAAACCCGCCCTTTAGAAACCCCTACTTTGGTAAATCCATCTTCAAAATTCCGTTATCTTCCCGTCCGATAAGACTGCAGAGCAATCGCCAGTCCATTAGCGGAATCCTCAGTCCGGTTTCCGACATCTGCGGTACGGGAAACTCGCTCCAACGTCCCACTGAAAGTACGTACTTGGCCAATGCGCGTAAAGAGGTAGGTAGTTCCGTAGATCAAAGGATGGCTAAGGTCTTCAGACGCCCGACCTTTTTGAGGGAGGTATTAAGGTTCTACGGAAATCGCTAGAAATACCCTTTTGGATATACGGTAGGCGTATGTACGGGAATCATCGCTAAATGTGTGGCCATCCCCACATCCGGGACGGTTCCCCCTTAAGATAGGGGCGTATGTGGATGGACCCGACGTTGGCGGTGCTTTACTTTTCACTCTCTTACCTCGGTACTCCTTACAGGTACGGGGGTACGGACTCTACGGGGTTTGACTGTAGCGGTTTCGTCGGTACCGTTCTCCGTAAGTTCGGATACTCACCGCCGCGTACGGCGAGCGCCATGGCGAAGTGGGCGAGGAGCGTCCCCATAGACAGTATGAGGCCAGGGGATCTACTCTTCTTTGACTACTACAAGAAGCCGATAGGCCACGTGGGGATATACCTCGGAAACGGTAAGATGATCCACGCCTCCTCCAAGAGGGGAGTAGTTATAGACAACCTCCGTTGGCACCGGAAACACCTCGTGAAGGTCGGACGGGTTCCACTACCCTTGCGGGTGGCAGCGACCTTTGACGCGACGGAGGATCTCTAAAACGGCGGTAGAATAGCGACGTGATAGCCTTCGCAAGGGCGTTGGTTGGGAGGTACATCTACGAGAACGTAGGGATAGAGGTCTCCGGAGGCTACATTACGGGCATCCGGGTGGGGCTTGAGAATTACGACGTCTCTTCGCTCCTCATTCCCGGTTTCGTGGACGTCCACTCCCACCTGACGGCCTACGCTTTAAGCCTAACCCGTCCCCGCCTTGACGGTATAGAGAGCCTTGAGGAGGCCCTACGTTTCATAGCGCGTAAGGTAGAGGAGGTGGAGGCGGAGGTGATAGTGATGGAGGGGTACGACGACACCCTCTGGCCGAGGGCCTTCACAAAGGACGACCTTGACCGCATAACGGACAGGCCCCTGATAGTTCGCAGGGTATGCGGCCACAAGGCCGTACTGAACTCCGCCGCCATAAGGTGGCTTAAGGAGAGGTACGGGGAGATAGAGGGCCTCAACGAAGGGAGCGGTCTGGCGGTTGAGCATCTCCCCCTAAACTTGAGCCGGTACGTCAAGCCATCGGAGACGGAGATAGAGGAGGCCATACGAAAGGCGGAGGAGATAGCGAGGAGGTTGGGGATAGTGGCGGTGGGTGAGAACACGAAGGCCTTCTACGTACGGAAGTTGATTGAGATGGACGGTAGGGGAGAGCTCACCTTGAGGTGGAGGGTGGCCGT
>WGAN01000196.1 GCA_015494805.1 Caldifarciminota bacterium | reverse complement strand
TTCCCACCGGTTCCCTCGCCCTTGACGCCGCCATAGGTGTGGGTGGGTACCCGCGGGGGCGGATAGTGGAGATCTACGGGGCCGAGGCCTCCGGTAAGACCACCCTCGCCCTGATGGCCATAGCCGAGGCCCAGAAGCTCGGTGGCACCGCTCTCTTCATAGACGCCGAGCATGCCTTCAGCGAGGAGTACGCCCAATCCCTCGGCATAAACACCAAGGAGAACTTCCTGGTCAGCCAGCCCGACTACGGCGAGCAGGCGTTGGACATAGCCTCGCAGTTCATAAGGACCGGGGCGGTGGATATCGTCGTCATAGACTCCGTCGCCGCCCTCGTGCCAAAGGCCGAGTTGGAGGGGACGATAGAGGACCAGCAGATGGGCCTACAGGCCCGCCTAATGTCCAAGGCCCTGCGTATGCTCTCCGCCGACGTCTCCAAGACCAACGCCGTGGTCATCTTCATAAACCAAGTCAGGGAGAAGATAGGGGTGATGTTCGGGAACCCGGAGACCACCCCCGGAGGTAGGGCCTTGAAGTTCTTCTCCTCCGTCAGGCTTGAGGTACGGAGGGGGGAGGCCATAAGGGACAAGGAGAACAACCTCGTAGGCCACATGCTCAAGATAAAGGTCGTGAAGAACAAGGTCGCCCCGCCCTACCGGGAGGCCGTTGTGCCTCTGATATACGGCAAGGGCGTGGACCGCTTGGGGGAGGTCTTTGACCTCGCCGTCTCCTACGGCATAATCAAGAAGGCCGGCTCGTGGTACTCCTACGGGGGGAACCAGCTCGGTCAGGGTAGGGAGAGATCCCTTGAGACCCTGCGGGAGAATCCCGACCTCTACCGCGAGATAGAGGGCAAGGTACTTGAGGCCCTTGGCCTTAAGAAGGAGGAGAACGAAACCAAGGAAGAAGGAGGGGAAAGATGATGGAAAACATGATGGAGCACGAGTTTCGGAGCGATGATCAGATGGACGACTCCCTCTTCACTCGGAGGGTAAAGGCCGGAAAGCGGGTCTACTTCATAGACATCAAGAGGAACCGCAAGGGGGACCTCTACATGGCCATCTCCGAGAAGAGGAGGCTCAAGGACGGGTCCGTCAAGAGGACGCGCGTGGTGGTCTTTCAGGAGGATCTCCTGAAGTTTGAGGACGCCTTCAACGAGGTCCTCATGGACATGAAGAGAAGGCTGGGAGGTGAGTGAGGGGATAGGGGGGCGTACGCCCCCCTCCTTTGGTTGACAAAATCGTAAATTTTCGCCATTATTCAGCGGTTTGCTTGAGAGGATAGATATCGTTGAGGTGATAGGGAGGTACACCCGCCTGAAGAAGGCGGGGAGGGAGTACGTTGGCCTCTGCCCATTCCACAGGGAGAAGACGCCGAGCTTTTACGTAGACCCGGAGAAGGGGGTTTACCACTGCTTCGGGTGCGGGGCCTCCGGAAACGCCATAACCTTCCTGTCCGAGATAGAGGGTATAACGAGGGCCGAGGCCATCAGGCGCCTCGCCGAGATGTTTAACCTTGACTTGGACGAGACCGAGATCAGGCCGAAGGGGAAGAGGGAGAACATCTACCGCCTCCTATCCACGGCCAAGCAGTTCTACAAGTCCCAGCTCCTCCGCAACCGGGAGGTGATGGGGTACCTCAAGGGTAGGGGACTGACTCCGGAGAGCATAGCCGAGTGGGAGATAGGCTACTCCCCCGATCCCCACTCCCTCATCCGCTTCCTCATAAAGGAGGGTTTCACCACCCGTGAGATACTGGAGAGCGGCATAGCCCACAACAGGAACGGGGACGTCAGGGATATGATGGCGGGGAGGGTGGTCTTCCCCATATACGACACGGCGGGCAGGGTGGTGTCCTTCGGTGGCAGGTCCCTTGACGGCAGACACCCCAAGTACCTGAACGGCAGGGATACGGCCGTCTTCCGTAAGTCCTCCATCCTCTACGGCCTTCACAGGGCAAAGCAAAGGGCGAGGGAGAAGGGACACTTCTACCTGGTTGAGGGGTACTTTGACGTTATCCTGATGCACCAGTACGGGTACGATAGTGCCGTCGCCCCGTTGGGGACCTCCTTCACGGAGGAACACGCCCGCATCCTGTACAGGTTCGCCCCCAAGGTATTCGTGGTACCGGACAATGACGAGGCGGGCAGGAGGGCTGCCCGGAAGGTGGCGACGACCCTCGCGAGGGCTGGAATAATCCCACAGGTGGTTATTCTGCCCGAAGGGGAGGACCCGGCCTCCTACCTCCAGAAGGGGGAACGCCTCCCGGAGCCTATGGACGTTGTGGACTACATCCTCGGGGACAAACCCTCCGACCCCCTCCAGATAAGGGAGAGACTACGGGAGGTCCTGCCCATCCTCAAGGCCTTCAGGGGTTCCGAGAGGAGCATATACGAGTTCTACGCCGAGAAGGTGAGCCGCTGGGCGGGGTACAGGGTGAGCGTCTCTGACACCCCCCACATCTACGGACGCAGGACGGGGAGTGTCAGGGAGGTGGACAGATTCCTCCTCCTGGGGTACTACTACGGGATGTATGACAGGGTCATGGCCGTACTGGAGAGGTTAGACGTCAGAAACAGCCTGACCCACAGGATGTACCTCGCCCTAAAGGAGGGGGTACCCTTTGAGGAGTTCTACGAGAGCCTGAAACCGGAAGAGGCGGCAGTCGTACACGGGGAAATCCTCCCTCCGGAGGAGGTGGGGGAGGCTCTTTCCCGGCTGCTCAACGAGCTTGACGACCTACGCATAAAGGAGACCGCTTTAGCGGGAGACGAAGAGGCCCTGCTCCGCCTCTTCAGACGCAGGGCGAGTCGCATAAAGGAAACGGAGGTAAAGGTTGAATGAAGGGAGTAAAGGAGCGCAAGAAGGACATACAGACGATCTTAGAGGAGATCGTGGAGGAGGCGAAGGCCAAGAAGGGGGCCTACACCTTTGACGAGCTCCTCAAGAAGCTGCCCGCCGAGTACGTCCAGAGCGACGAGCTTCTGACCCAGATAGTCATAGCCCTCATGGAGAGGGGGGTGGAGTTTGACAAGGACCTGACGGAGCATTCCACCCGCCGGAAGAAGAGTAAGCGCAAGCAGGACATAGACAGCATCCTCCAGGCGGAGGAGGACAAGCTGGCCTCCGAGTACAAGGACGACCCCGTCCGCATATACCTGAAGCAGGTGGCGGAGATGAGGCTCCTCTCCCGACAGGAGGAGTTGGAGCTGGCCAAGACCATAGACGAGGCGAGGACGGAGCTGACCCGTACCCTCGTCTCCACCTTCTACGGGCTGTCCCGCTTCATGTACCTCGTACAGCTGGCCCAGAAGGGCCTGATGCAGGCCGAGGAGATCTTCCAGGTGGACCCCGGCTACTGGACCAACCGCGTCAAGAACCAGAGGGAGCGTAAGCGACTCTCCCGCGGCATAGAGTACCTCATGGCCCGTTGGCCCCTCGCCCGCAAGTACTTCCTTGAGAGGGACAAGTTGGACGAGAAGGACCTGCGGGAGGCCGAGATAGCCTTCAAGGAGATCGTGAACAAGATCCTTGACATGGGCCCCATCTTCAACCGCATAGTTGAGATCTACAAGGACTACTACAAGAAGGTCCAGCAGCTCGGACGCCTCTACGAGGAGTTAGAGAGGATCCAGAACGAGAGGAGGATGTTTGAGGAGATAGGGGCGCAGAGCTTCGTGGACGAGTACAAGGCCCTTGAGGAGAGCCTACAGGAGAGGATCCGGAAGGCCGAGGCGGAGTTGGGGGAGTCCTACGAGACGGCGAAGAAGACGGCGGAGAAGTTGGTTAAGATCTACCGCCGCTACCAGTGGGCGAGGGAGAAGCTCGCCGAGGGGAACGTCAGGCTGGTGATAAGCGAGGCCAAGAGGTACATGAACCGTGGCCTTGACTTCGGGGACCTCATACAGGAGGGGAACCTCGGCCTCCTGAAGGCCATAGACAAGTACGACTGGAAGAGGGGCTTCAAGTTCTCCACCTACGCCACGTGGTGGATAAGGCAGGCCATAACGAGGGCGGTGGCGGACCACTCCCGCACCATCCGCATCCCCATCCATATGATAGAGACCATCACCAAGATAAACAAGGCCCAAAAGGCTCTGCTTCAGGAGAAGGGCAGGGAGCCGTCCATAGAGGAGATAGCCGAGTACCTTGAGATGCCCATAGAGAAGGTGGAGAGGGCCATAAGCGTGGCCAAGGAGCCGATAAGCATGGACAAGCCCATAGGTAAGGACGAGGACGCCTCCTTCGGCGAGATCCTGTCCGACACCCGCAAACTCCCGGCGGAGGAGGAGATGAAGCTCATGACCCTGCGAGAGAAGTTGGAGGAGGCCCTCTCCATGCTCACCCCGAGGGAGCGGAAGGTGATAGAGCTGCGGTACGGCCTTGACGGCAAGAAGCCCCGCACCCTTGAGGAGACCGGGAGGGAGCTGGGCCTAACCCGTGAGAGGGTGAGGCAGCTTGAGATCTCGGCCATAGAGAAGCTGAAGAACCCCATCCGTATCCACAAGTTGGGCCGCTTCAGGGACATGGAGGAGCTTTAGCAGTTGCCCGTAGAGAAGGGGGTTGCCTTTCGGCTCTGGAGGGCCTTCTACAACCCGAAGGCGGAGGTGGCGAGGGGGTTGGGGGTCCTGGCCGCCCGCGTCCTTGGGGTCAGGTCCATCTTTGAGACCTTCGCCGGTGGGGGTATCCGGACCCTCCTCTACGCCCGGTACGTAGGGCCGGAGCTGCACCACGCCAACGAGGGCCACAGGGGTTTCCTGTGCGAACTCCTACACAACTACCTTGAGAACGGCCTCCCCGCCGATAGGCTCCGCCTGTCCGTCTCCGACTTCCTCACCGATGGCCAGAGGTTCGTATGCGAGGGGCTAAGGTACGACTGGGTGGACCTTGACCCCTTCGGAACCCCCTCCCCCTTCCTCGTCTGGTCCCTAAGCCTCGTAAGGCCGGGCGGGTACTTATACATAACCTCAACGGACACGGCCACCCTCTCCGGGAAGAGGCGGGGGGAGGACGTTAGGCTCTACGGCGTGGCCCTCAGGCCGTGGGAGACCTACGCCGAGGTAGGGGCGAGAGCTTTGCTCTACTCCGTATGGAGCGCCGCCAACAGCCTAAACCTCCACGTCCGCCCCCTGTTCCTGTACTACGAGGGGTACGCCCACAGGCTCCTCGTGAGGGTGGAGGAGAGGCGGAGGGCGGAGGGGATAGGCTTCCTCCACCGATGTAAGGTGTGCGGCACCTATACGGCCTCCCCGAGGGCGAGGGGTACGTGCGGGGTGTGCGGTGGGGAGGTGGAGGTGGTCGGCCCGGTGTGGATAGGCCCCCTGTACGATAGGGACCTCCTCCGGGAGATGGAGGAGGAGGCCGGGAGGATGGGGTGGGAGAAGGAGAGGCGGGCCATCCGGAGGATGAGGGGGGAGGTGGATGTGCCGATGTACTACGTCCTCGCGAACCTTCGGCTCCCCCAGACCCCATCCGTCAGGTGGGTGGTGAGGAGGTTGAGGGAGGCGGGTTTCAGGGCGAGCAGGACCCAGTTCCATCCGGGGGCGGTCAAGACGGACGCTCCGAGGCCGGACGTGATAGTGGAATTGGGAGGCATCTCCCGTAATTAACGTCGGTTAAGCTCCGAAGGCCTCCGGCCGAAGATGTCCTCCACCGTACTGTCGGCCCCGTACTTCAGGAGGAGGCTCACCATGGCCGTATCCCCCCTCGCGCAGGCGTAGTGGAGGGGGGTCTCCCCTGCCCAGTCTCTCTCGTTCGGATCTGCTCCCCGCTTCAACAGGAGGAGGGCCACGTCCCTGTGCCGCCCGTAGACGGCGAGGTGGAGGGGGGTTATACCCCAGTCGCTCCGGGCGTTCGGGTCCGCCCCCTTATGGACAAGGGCCTCAACCACCTTCAGGTACCCCCTGTCCGAGGCGAGGTGTAAGGGGGTTATACCCACCACGTCCCCCGCGTTCGGGTTGGCCCCGTACTTAAGGAGCAACCTTACTCCCCTTTCCCTTCCGTACCAGACGCAGTAGTGGAGGGGGGTCTGCTTCCTGTAATCCGTCCCGTTGGGGTTGGCTCCGTGCTTCAGGAGGGCCTTCAGGACCGGATAACTTCCCCCCTCGCAGGCGTAGTGGAGGGGCCTCTTGGTGCGCCCGTCCCTGCCGTTGGGGTCGTACCCCTCCTTGAGGAGCCGGAGGACGGCCTTTACGTTCCCCGATAGGGCGGCGTCATGCAGGGCGTTGGCGACGATGAGTATCACCATAACCTGAAGGTCCTGCTCCTCGCTATCTCCTCGCCCTTGCCGTTGAGGACGCGGAAGACGTACCTGTCTCCGTCCGAGAGCAGCTCCACCCTCGCCGGAGGCTCACCCTCCCACACGGCCGTGTGGTTCCTCCGCCTGTCCTTCACGTCCCACGCCCCGGCGTATATCAGAATAACGCTGTTGGTGGCCTCCTTCAGCCACGGCCACTCCTCCCTGACGTAGAGGAAGGCCACACCCTCCCCCTCAATCATCCTGTAAGTTATTGGGTAGTTGTCAAAGGTCATCTTCCGGGATACGGGGGACCACCAGAACCTCAAGGGCCACCCTCCCCTCTCCAGATAGACGTCCATCACCTTCCCGTAGGTCTTCCTCTTCAGTGTCAGGAGGCTCTCCGCCGGTAAATCCCGGTAGGCGACGGCCACGACCTCCCCGCCCTTCAGGGGGGACGGAGGGTCCCACTCGCCGTAGGCCTCTATGAGGGTGTCGTTCTTCGGCATCCAGAACATCCGCATATCCACACCGGCGTCGTAGGTGGCCTGGAGCTGGCGGAGGATGTACCTCTTCAGGCCGAGGCTCTTGGGTACCCTCCACCCGAAGGCCTGGAGCCACACCCTTATCCTCTCCGCCGGGAAACCGAACATACGCATGTTCAGGAGGGTGTGGTAGGGGGCCTGGTAGGGTTTGAGGAGGACGCCCCAGTAGTGGGAGGGGTAGGCCATGGGGGAGAGGATGTCAAAGATCTCCCCGTAGGTGAAGATGTCCTGCCCTATCCTGTCCCACCATCCCCTGTAGCGGAAGGGGATGCGGCCGAAGATGTCCGCCGATGTTGGGACGGAGTCGGGGACGACGACGACTATCTCCTTTAGGGCGGGCAGGAGTCTCCTCCTCCTATCCTCCACCTCAACGCCGAGGGAGGCGTCGGGCCAGCGAACGTAGTCCAGCTGCACCTCATCCACGTAGGGGAGGGTGGCCTCCACCACTGCCCGGTTGTAGGAGACGGAGATGCTGTCGGGGAAGACGAAGCCCTTGTACCCCCTCCCAAGGACCTTGAAGAGGAGGGGATCGTTGAAGACCGTCACCCTGCCTATGACGTACAGGCCCATCCTTCTGGCCTTTACGGCCATGGGGGTTATGTCCTGGGAGAAGGCTCCGGTACTATCGGCCAGCGGATGGGAGAAGGGGACGCCAACCTCCCCCCGGACGGTCTTGAAGTCCAGGATGACACAGTCAAAACCACCCCGCTTGACCTTCCTGAGGAGGGAGTCCGCCGAGCCGTCCTTCAGGGCCTTAACCGTGCGCCTGTAGCTGATGTGGAACCCGGCCTCACAACCGTAGGTGAGGAGGAGGAGCAGCATAGTTCCCCTATTCTACAGAGGGAAGGGTTTGCTCTCCGCCAACACCTCCCCCCGTGCGTCCCTCGCTCTCAACTTCAAGAGGCCCTCCCCCTTCAGTACCTCAACCGTGGCCGGTGCCTCTCCCCTCCAGTAGAGGGTGTAGTTCCGCCGTTTCTCCTCCACCTTAAAGTCCCCAGCCCTTAGGAGTATTACGACGTTGAAGGGGCTGTCCGTCCAACTCCACCTCTCCCTCGTGTAGAGTAGCAGGACACTGTCCCCCCTGAAGAGCCTTATCTCCTCCACCCCGGTGAAGGAGGAGGTTAGCCAGTACCTTAGGGTCCAGCCCCGGAGCTTGAGGGCGACGTCCCACCTCCTCCGTACGGTGTCCAGAAGCCCTCCCTCGTCCGTAGGACTGGCCACGTCCCATACCTCGTTGGGGTCTCCAGTACGGAGGGAGGCAAGATAGGCCCGGTGGGTGCGGGTTAGGACGGGGACGTTGGGTAGCCAGAACATATAGCCTATGCCTCCGAGGTCGGAGACGGCGTCCAGCTGCCTCCTTACGTACCACGAAAGGCCCTTCCTCCGGGGTACCCTGTAGCCGAAGGCCTGTATCCACACCCTTATACGGGAGGTGTCCGCCCCGAAGGAGATCATATCAAGGAGGGTGTGGTAGGGGGCCTGGTAGGGGTCCAGAAGCTCCTTCCAGTAGTGGGAGGGGTAGGCCATGGGGGATAGGATGTCAAAGATCTCGTAGAAGTCGTATATGCTCTGGGCTATCATATCGTGGCTGCCTTTGGGCTGGAGGGGGATACGGCCGAAGATGTCGGCCGATGTTGGGACGGAGTCCGGGACCGGCTCCAAGATGTACCTTACGGCCTTCAGGAGTATCTCCACCTTCTTCCTGTGGGGCAACCCTACCCCAAAGTCCGGCCAACGGACGTAGTCCAGCTGCACCTCATCCACGTAGGGGAGGGTGGCCTCCACCACTGCCCGGTTGTAGGAGAGGACGGAGGTATCGCTCGGAGGTACGAACTCACCGTGGCCCTTACCTAGAGCCTTCCTAAGGCTCCTATCCTTAAACATCGTTATCCGCCCTACGACGTAGACTCCCCTCTTCCTGAAGTACGTCGCCACCTTCCTTAGGTCTCCCTTGTAGGCACGGGTGCGGTTGAGGAGGGGGTGGTTGAAGGGTACCCCAACGTACCCCTCTATCGTCTTGAAGTCTATTACGACGCAGTCAAACCCCGCCTCCTTTATCCTCTCGTAGTACCTCTCCCGCTTCGCCCGGTTCCTAAGGGAAAGGGCGCGTGCGAAGGGAACGTGTATCCCCCGCTGGCATCCGGCAAACGTGGTGAGCAGGTAGATAAACATCATCTGAACCTCCTTTTGAAGAAGTCGTCTATGCCCGCTGCTATGTCCCTCGCCAAAGCCTCCTGATAGTCCTCCCTCTGGAGCTTCTCCGCCTCCTCCGGGTTGGAGATGTATCCCAGCTCTATGAGGACGGAGGGGAAGTATATCTGCCTTAGGACGTAGAAGTTGGCCTGCCTTATACCCCTGTCCCTCGTGTATCTCTTCAGTCTCGTATGGACGGCCAGGGCCAGCTCCCTTGAGTCCTCAAGGAAGAGGTTCTGGAGCATATCCCCGATTATCCCTTTAACTTCGCCGAGGTGGGCGTAGGGCATGTTCTCAACGAGGGCGGCCGCCCGCCTGTCCGTAGCCCTATCAAGGGTGAGGATGTAGGTCTCAAGGCCCTCGGCGGCGGGGTTGGACATGAAGTTGCAGTGGAGGCTCACGTATATCCTGTATTTGGCTACTACGGAGTTGGCCAGCTCCCCCCTCTCAAAGAGGGAGACGAAGCGGTCCTCCTTGCGGGTTAGGACCACCCTGTAGCCCATACCTTTGAGGATGCCAGCGAGTTTGAGGGCGACGGACAGGGTTATGTCCTTCTCCCTGACACCGGAGACCCCGAAGGCCCCGAAGTCCGTGCCGCCATGACCGGGGTCCACCACTACGGCGAACACCCCCTTGGAGTAGAGGACGAGGGTATCACCGCGGGGTTCCGAGTGGGCGAAGGTTTTCCCGAGGAATAGGAGAGTCCCCTTGCCGCGCACTTTGGCACTGTCTATGAAGGCCGGTAGTCTCTTGGCCCCCAACTTGCCCCTTACGGTTAGGACGTTGCCCTTGACGGTGTAATCCTTTACGGGGAAGAGGAGAGCGCTGTCTCCGAGGGGCAAGAGTACGAGCATAACGGTTGCAGATTTTACCGTTGAGATAGGAGGTCCTTGAGCTTGGCGGAGGCTTCCTCCCGGCTGACCGTTATCAGGGGCTTGAGGCTCTTTATGAACCTCCTCTGCCTCCGGGACAGGACCTTGTCGGCCTTCGCCTTCTTCCTTATAGCCGTCTCAAGGTCGTACTTCCCTTCAAGGTACTCCAAGGCCTGCCTGTATGCTATCACCCTCTTCCCCCACCGGGCGAAACAGGGGTACATCTTCAGGATCCTCTCCGTCTCCTCCACTAACCCCTCCTCCAAGAACATCCTCCTCGCCCTCTCCTCTATCCTCCTGTAAAGCTCCTCCCTCGGTACGTCTATGTATAGGAATGTACCCCCGTACTTCGGCCTCTCGCTTTGCTTCCTCCACCAGGAGATGGGTTTACCCGTCGCAAGCAGTACCTCCAACGCCCGCGATACGCGGTAGGTGTCGTTGGGGTGTATCCTCCGGGCAGTCTCCGGATCCTCCCTCCGCAGCAGGGCGTACCCCTCCCCGCTTTCAGCCATCTCCAACGCCCTCCTCCGTACCTCCTCCGGTATGTCTGGCTGGGGAAAGAAACCGTAGAAGAGGGCGCGGAGGTAGAGGACACTCGCCCCCTCAAGGAAGACGGGCTTCCCCTCACTTAAGGCCCTTCCTATCTCCCTCTCCGCCATCTTCGCCCAGGCGTAGGCGGAGAAGTCCTCGCAAGGCTCAAGTACGTCCAGGAGCCTGTAAAGGTGGCGGTACTCCGGGGGAGGTTTGGCCGTACCCACGTCCAGATACTTGTAGAGCTTCCGGCTGTCGGCGTTTATTACTACGGCTCCGGTCTCCTCCGCCACCCTTATGGATATCTCCGTCTTACCGCTCGCCGTCGGCCCCACCAGTACCGGGACGCTTTTCATGCCTTCAGCTCAAAGCCCGGAGGGAAGTCCAGAGCCAGCCTCCCACCGAAGGTCCTGACTATCCTGTTGGCGTGGATATTCACCACGTTTATGGCGATGTCTATGATCCTGTCCAGCTCCTCCTCCGTCAGGTCGTTGTCCGTTATGGAGTGCTTGTATATGAGGGTGCCGTTCATATAGCCGAAGGCACCGATGGGGATCTGGAGGTTGATCTCAAGGATGGAGAGGAGGACCCTCTCGTCCGTAGGGAGGTCCACCACTGCGGGGGAGTTGAGGACGACGGCGTAGGGTATCCTGTCCAGGCCCGTGGGTATTATGTGGATGGTGAAGGGAAATTCCTTGGCGACGAACTGTACCCCGAAGATCCTCTCGTTGTCTGCTATCACCATATAGGGAAGCCTCTTCCTGCGGAGTATGTCCAGAAGGAGGTTCTTCAGCTGCCCGAGCATTACGGTTATTCTACGGACGCTATCCTGCACTTTACAACGGTTCCTTTGGAGGGGTTATTCTCCTTCAACGGCGTTATAATATTCTCCGAATTATGCTGTGGATTACTGCTTTCCCTTTAAGGGTGGATAGTGAGGCCGTAGAGGCCTACAACAGGGGCATAAACATGCTCTTCGTCCAGAACGTCGGCCAGCTGTCCAACGAGGTGGTCTTCTACTCTATGCACCCGACGATGGCCTACGTCCTCAAGGACGGCACCATACACATCAACGGCGTAAAGGTGTCCTTCGGGACGAAACCGAGGTTCATAACGGGGGATATGCCCCTGAAGACGAAGGTCTCCTACTTCGGCCGGGGAAAGGCAATAGGCGACATACCGACGTACAAACGCATCGTCCTGAAGGAGGTCTATCCCAAAATAGACGCCGTACTCACGGCCGACGGCAGGGGTGTCGTTGAGTTCCAGTTCATCGTCCGACCCGGAGGGGATCCGAGCCGGATAAAGGTTGAGACGGATGGGGATGTGAAGGTGGAGGAAGATGGCCTCTATATCGTCAAGGATGGTAAGAAGGTTGTAAAGATAAGCAGTCTCAAGGCCTATCAGGGGGCAGAGGAGGTAAAGGTCAGACCCGTACTAGCCAAAAGCACCCTCAAGTTCGCAGTCGGGGAGTACGACAGGAGGCACACCCTCGTAATTGACCCGATAGTAACGGCCATTCTGGCGTCAAGTAGCTACGATTACTCCTCCTCTCTCGCGATAGACGGCTCCGGGAACATCTTTGTCGCCGGTTATACGGCCAACTCCGCCGAGTTCTCATCGGACAGGACAGTCTTCGGTGTACCAAGTACCCCCTACGACTCTGCTGCCTTCGTCAGTAAGTTAAGTGGGGACCTAACGGAACACATAGCGACGGCTATACTGACGTCAAGTGGGTACGATAGGGCCGGTGCCGTAGCCGTAGATGGGGATGGGTCGGTGTTCGTAGTAGGTTATACGGCGCACTCCAGCGACTTCGCACCGAGTAGAAACGTCTTCGGTACCGTTGGGGGGAACGACGCCTTCGTCAGTAAGTTGGACAACGACCTTTCCACCCACATAGCAACGGCCATCCTAGCCTCCAGCGGGAACGACGGCGCCAGCAGCGTAGCAATAGACGACAGCGGGTACGTCTTCGTCGTAGGCCGTACCGATAGCTCCGGCGACTTCGCCCCATCCCGGAACGTCTTCGGTACCACGGGCAATAGCGACGCCTTCATCAGTAAGTTGAACAACGACCTTTCCACCCACATAGCAACGGCCATCCTAGCCTCTAATGGTTTTGACCACGCCGAGGATATGGCGATGGACGGAGATGGGAATATCTTCATCACGGGTTATACGTGGGGTGGCTCCGGATTCGCACCGAGTAGGAACGTCTTCGGCACCATAGGAGGTCCCAGCGACGCATTTGTCAGTAAGTTGAGCGGAGACCTAACCACCCATATAGCAACGGCCATCCTGACATCGGATAGCATTGATTTCGGGCGTTCGGTGGCCGTGGATAGCCTTGGGAACGTGTTCGTGGTCGGATTTACAGTAAACTCCTCCAACTTCGCCCCCGACAGGAACATCTTTGGAACCCTCGGTCATAACGATGCGTTCGTAAGCAAGATAAACAACTCCCTCACCGAGCATATCACCACGGCTATACTGACCTCAAGCGATGACGATTTCGCCAACTTCGTGGCCATAGACCGCGATGGGGAGGTTATCGTCGTCGGTGGCACCTTCCACTTCAGCGACTTTCCGGGTAGTAAGCGCATCTTCGGTACCCCTGGAGGTCTCCACGACATTTTCATAACCAAACTCCCCGGCGCCTTAAACGTCTCCGAGAGGCCCACCTCCTCGGCCGATATGGACGTCAGATTTTCAAAGGACGCCCTGATCATAAACCTGCCCACGTCCGCCTACGTCGGCTACGACCTCTACTCCCCCGATGGCCGCCTAATCAAACGGGTAAGCCTTGGATACCTACCGGCCGGTCGGTACAGGTATCGCCTGAACCTACCGAGGGGAGCGTACTTCCTGAAGGTAAGGGTAGGGGAAAGGGTAGAGGTCCTCAAGGGGATGGTGCGGTGACCTCCTCAATCCTCACCCTCCTCCCTCCGAGCCTGTACGAAACGGAGAGGCCGAAGGCGAAGGGGCCTCTTCTACCCGTCGTACCTTTCACGAGCCTGAAGTTGACGCGCACCCTGTCCCCCTTCAGGGTAAGTATGACCGAGGGGAGGTCCTGGTCTATGAAAGTCCTCACTACGTCCCCCACATCCACCGCTATGGAGAGGAAGGACAGGGGCCGCACCGTTACGGCGAAGTCCGGGTACCCAAAGGCGAGGAACGTATAGACCGTATCCCTCCACCTCTCCCTCCACTCTACGGAG